>JACPGQ010000052.1 GCA_016188975.1 Candidatus Levyibacteriota bacterium
TTTTTTTGACTGAATTAATTAGGAAATTTGACCGGATATGACTATATATGATATAGTCTCATTATGACAGATGGTCAGGCAGGATTTCTTTCTCAAAAACTTTCACGTCGAGATTTTCTTCAATATGCAGGAGGACTATCGGGAGCAGCAGTTAATAAAATACTTCCAAATCCGACGCGAGCAGCAGCTACTGAAGCATCTCCAGTTCCTACCTACGATTTATTCCCCACAGCTCCATACACTGAGTACCCACATGTTAAATGGACTGAGGCTGACCACATAGAACATCAACGCAGGAAGAGGAGATTTGATGTTGAATATATGCAATCTGTTTTTGAGGCGTTGCAAAAGGATCCTGGACTGCCTTCTCAGGAAAAGGCTGGGGCTGTTGTTGACAACCTTTGCTGGACTGGAGGAATCTCTCCCGATACCAGGGTTGTTTTCAAGCTCGATGAAAACGGGTACTTTGTTGCACCTGGTTCACTAGTTCTAGGCTCGGATTCACTAGATAGTTATGTGGGTTCTCTTGGTGAAATCATTGACCCAAAAAATAAAGCAACATACAAACCAACTGCTTTTATTATGGTTGGGCCTAGTTATGGTCATATTAGAAGAGTTAAAAATGAAGAGACTGGGCTTCCTGAAGAAACTCTACATTCGGGCTTGACACTCATTTATGCACCCACAGGCAAGAAGCGCAAACCCGTCGAGGGAGTACACTTACAACTAGATACGCCTTTAGACCAATCAGCGTGGTCATATACACTTCCTGACAGGTCTTTTATAGGCTCACCACTCGTCGATTCGTCAGGAAGTGTTTTTGGCATTCTTAGAGGCTGGGATGATCCTGATAAAGTGAATGGCGCGATGTCACCAATTGGTGTTCTCAATTCATTGTTAACTCAGGGAGAAGTACATAAACTGGAATTCCCTAAGGATACGCCTTAACTTCTTTTAAGAGTCTCACGAATAGAACAATAATTTGCACTTTTAGTCCTAAAATACTATACCCCGACGGGTTGTGATATAATCATTTCCATGAATGATCGATTGAGAAATAGATTGTCGAGACGGGATTTATTGCGAGTAGCAGGAGCAGCGGCTGTTCTTGATCTACTTCGGAATCCCAATCGGGTTCGCGCTACACAGCCAGAGCTCCCATTTATCATTCAAGACTTTTTCCCAAATGCTCCCCGTACTTCATATTCTTTTGATGCGGCAATAAGATCTTCTGAAGAAGCTAAAACAAGAAAAGCTATTGATCCAGAATATATAGAAGCGACACTATCTGCATTGGGGGAGAAAAAACCTTCGAAACCCGATAACAAAGCTGAGGCTGTTATCAAAAACCTACGAGTAGTCGTTCAAGAAGGTAATGACGGTAGGATTTTTTTCGGGAGCAACGCTACGCAACTGGCACCTGATTTGTATCTATCCTCAAGAAGTGCAATGATGACTCCAGATGGAGACTCGGTGAGGGAGCTTGAGATACATGATCCTTTTACTGGTGAAGTACGAAAAATAGTTGACTATATGGAAGTTGGATCTCCAGGAATGGATTTAGTTCTTCTTCATTCACCAAGCGATGAGACACAACGGTCATCCAGTGAGATACAATTAAATCCTGTATATTCGCAGGGAGATAGTGTCTGGACATACGGTATTTATTTTAATTTTACTAAGACTGATGCATTCATTATAAATAAAGGAAAAATAGGAGAGCCAAATCCTTCTCCAGAATCTGGTGATCACGAAGTGGGGTCTGTATTACTCGAAGGTATCCCATCTCCTTATTGGAGAGACGGAGCTCCGGTACTCAACCGAAATGGCGATATCATAGGCTTAATGCAAGGAGAAGCTAGAGGTTTTGTGGGTACAATGACGAGTGTCGATAGTCTTTTTAAACTCCTTACGTAAACAGGTGCTAAAAGGATTTACCTTATCTTCTGCCAGTTATTATTTTTCTCTCCAACTTCAGCTCGTCTTTGTCGTGAGGAAAAGTGATATTTTGTCTTCGTAGGTTTTTTCAAGTAAGGCTTAACTACAGGTATTGACAGACAAAAGAGATTGAACCAGTTTGAAGCTAAAAAGTGTTTGATAACTATGACGGTGTATGTCATATTTTTAACTGCTTTATCGATTAGCCCACTGTATCAAGCTATTTGCAGTGCTGACACTAGTGATTTTGCATTAAGAGCGGGAGACGGGAGTCGAACCCGCCACATTTTCCTTGGCAAGGAAACATTCTACCGCTGAACTACTCCCGCGGCGTCACAATGATTTTAACAAAACGTACTGATTGTTAGCTTTAATCTGCATTTTAACAATCTTCTGTTCACGAACAGTATTGTGACACTGCCCGCGGTATTCAGGATTATAGCAAATTTTCTTCTCGGCTGTTAGAATCACTTTGAGAATGATTTCTTTTCGTGGAAAAGTAAGAAAAGGTCAGCAGCGTGGAAAGAAACTTGGGTTTCCTACAGCCAATATTCCTCTTGATCTAAAGATTCCAGAAGGTATCTATATTTCACTCGTACAGCTTGATGACGTTGAACATCCTGCCCTGACATTCATCGGTTCAGCTGAGACGTTTGGTGAGACTACCTACCAGTCAGAAACATATCTCCTTAATTTTGATAGCGACATTTATGATCAGACGATGAGCATTACTTTGCTTCAGAAAATTCGCGAGAGTGAGAAGTTTACATCAGAAGAAGCACTCATAATGAAAATGGAAGAAGATAAGGCAAAAGCTAAAAAGTATTTCAAAGACAATCCGCTGGAGTGAATGTCATCGCGAGCGTAGCGAAGCCACGTACCGTACGGTACATGGTGAAGCGATCTCTCAAAGAATTATTCCATTGTAAAAGATTGCTTCTCGAAGACTCGCAATGACATGGTTAAGGTTTCGGGGGAGCTAATTCTCCTTGCGTTATTATATGAAAATGCTATACTGACTCTCAAAATGAAAATCACGAGCACAGCATTTGAAAATAACGGAAACCTCCCCAAAAAATATACCTGCGAGGGCGAAGGTAGTAATCCCCCGCTAGCATTTCTTGATGTACCGCGGGGTACAAAGAGCTTAGCGCTTATCATAGAAGATCCTGATGCAGTTTCAAAAAAACCATGGATTCACTGGGTGCTTTTTAATATTTCTCCCAATGTACGATTTATCAAAGAGGGCTCAGAGCCAAGCAATAGTCAGGAAGGCGTTAATGATAGCGGCGAGAATGCATATGGTCCCGCCTGTCCTCCCGTAGGATCAGGAGTCCATCATTACGAATTCCGGCTTTTCGCACTTGATGAAAAACTTGAAGACATGCCTGATTTTACTGACAAAGACATGCTTGTTGAAGCGATGCATGGACACGTGTTGGAGCAAGCAAACCTCATAGGTCTCTACCAAAATTCCAAAGACCAATAGCATTGATTATTACCTTTCTCTTGCATTCTTTTAATATCTTATAAAGCGAAGTCATTGCGGGCGGGCTAGGGCCTGAGCTGGCAGTTTACAAAAAATGTCGAACTTCGTTTGGTTAGCTCGGCCTTCGGCCTCGCTTGCTCCGGCGCGGCGCCTTTATCCTGAGCGAAGTCGAAGGTCCCACCCGCCGCGCCTCCGCTATTTTTTGCGCGCGCGATTTTTATTCTTCCTCTCTCCATTCAGAAGAATTGTCCTTGCCCCGCCCACCCATGCGCTGACAAGAACTCCCTAACTACTTTCTTGTCATTTTCCAATCTATAATTATCTGCTTCCAATAAAAAATCCCGAAAATTGGGTAAAGCATCGCTGTAATCATGCCAGGATAATAACCGCCAATTAAAAGCCCTTTAATCGGATGATGTATTTCAACAAAAAAGACA
>JACPGQ010000050.1 GCA_016188975.1 Candidatus Levyibacteriota bacterium
CAGCTGACTCAGATACCTTCACCCTCTCTCATACAATACTTACGCCAGAGTGCCTCAGCTGTCAAGCTGAACGAGAATCAACTGCTGTTCAATTTCCCGAACCAAGAATCCTTATGGATTCTAGTCTCTACCAATTTGTTGAGCTTCGTAAACGATTATTAGGAAGGAAGCCGGTTACCTTCGACGACAGGGTGTTTTACCTTATCGGTGAGACGCTTCTTCTTGCCGGGCAGATGAAGGAGTTGATTGAAAAAGATAGGGGGGAGTACTACATAAACATTGCCCGCGAGAAATACATTACTACACTTACCTCGCTTACCAATATGATTTCCTCAATGGTTGCCTCTTCGAACAACTCTTACTCAACAGCCATAATCATCCAAGATTATCTGCGGGAAGAGGATGAATTTTTAAATGATTTAGTGCTCAAAACCAACAGGAAAGACCAGCGGATCAATCTTGAACTGATCCTCTCTGCAATCGGAACGCTTGATAGACGAGCGCGTGAGGTTCTCTCACCAGAGCAGTTTAATAGGATAAAAGCGTATACGGTTTCTGTCCAAAGCGAGGGTTTGTATACTGTTCTTATTGAAAAGGAAAGTCTCGGTCGGATAGCAGACAAATCTACAATAACATTACGACATGTAGGAGGAGATACCCATGTGAAACAGGTAGACACATCGATGCTCTCGTTTGAGGACATCGCTTTTTCACGAGGTGATCATGAGTTATACCTTCATCTTCCACCACAGCAAGATCTGCTTACAGCCTTTACCAACCAAGAGCACGCAAAGAGAAAATGCCTCGTCTCATCGATCGATGGATTTAAAAGAGACAATGTCTACAATCTGTCCTTTACTGTCAAAAATAACTTCGATCCGCAATTCATGTTCTTTGTGGATGAGGGAGAAGCATATGCACCAAAACTACTTGACTATTTTCCCGTATCAGGAGAACGTGAAAAAAACCGTCGCTATGTTCTCTCAACTGCGACTCTACCGCTAAAAGAGACTGCCACAACTGTTCGGATAGGATTTTGTGCGCCTAGTCTCACAGAAGAAAAGTTCAGACAGAACATATTAAACCTTTCTGTGGTAGAGTTGACAGCTCCCCGTCTCTCATTAATTCAAACCTACAAGACGACAGATGCAGCTTCACCGAACATACAAGTGGAAAAGCAGAACCAACTTACGTACAAAATCCGAGTTACAGGAAGTACTTCGCCATTTTACCTCTCCTTTTTAACACGTTATTCTCCATCGTGGGTTTCAGATCTTGGCACACATACACAAGGAAACGATTTTAACAATGTCTGGTATATTGACAAAAAAGGAGACTATACAGTCAGGATTTCCTACGTATTACAGAAACATTTCGTGAACGGACTATTCCTGTCTGTCATTGCGCTTGTTGTTGTATTCAGTGTATTCATTATAATAAACAAGAGTAAGTCAAAGTGATTTTTTGTCTATGCAGAAACGAATAAAGAGATTTTGGGAGTGGTACAACTTACATGTTAATATAGTTAATCTCTTTTTTTTCATCACCGTCTTTTTTACCCTTACCATTTTCTACTTTCCCTATATCAATCTTATCATCCCATCCGGAGGAGGTTTTGTTTTCGTTTTTGTGGCATGGTATATTTTGTTTCTCCCCGGGACGAGAGCTATTGCGATCTTCGCAATAGCTATGGTTGTTATAAGTGCGGTTTCTACGTTCCTTGAGCTTGATGCATTCGCAGAGGGCATTGGCAATGTACTTTTTCTCTTACTAATTTTAATGCTCGTTAATGAGCTGAAAGCGTGGAGGAGAGAGGAATTGCATGACACAAGCGATAGAAAAGGAGCACAGAGGTGAGATGAAAAGAGGTGCTTGGTTTCAGAGGATGTTTATTATATCGTTTCTCCTTGTTCTCTTCCACCAGTCATTTTATCTGTCGAAAACGCTTTCTGCAGGCGACTGGCCCTATTTTTATTTGGATGCAATTCGTTCGTTTTCCCTTCCGTACTATCAAGAGTACTGGGGACTTGGGCAAACACGGCTTCTTTTTAGCGGACTTGAGACGTACGTTCAGTCTGGCGCACAGCTTCTTTCGCACGTTGTAAGCTGGGAAGTCAGTGAGCGGCTTCTTTGGCTGTTTCCCTTTATTGTCATTAGTTTTCTTTCTGCACATAGATTGACCCGATCAAGTATTGGTGCGCTTATCTATTCAACGAACACCTATATACTGATGTTGGTTTCAGGAGGGCAAATGGGCATAAGCATGGCATATGCTCTCGCGCCGTTTGTCGTTTTATCGTGGTTGCGTCTTATTGACGGAGAAGAGCAACGCGGCCAATCAAGAAATATCGCAATGACTGGCATAGTTTTGGGAGTCCAGCTTCTCTTTGATCCTCGAATAGCGTTTCTTACTACAGTTATCGCATGTTCCTATCTGCTGTATTCATTTTTTACAGCGAAAACATCACTTGTAGCGTCTTTGATACGGGGGTTGAGAACGATTGTTGTTCCGGGAGCGATCGGGCTGATTTTGAACAGCTTTTGGTTTCTTCCATTGCTCCTTTTTCGTGTTGGACCCTCAGACCATGGTGATCCCGCTAGCTTTTCAGGCGATGCGCTTGCGTTTTTTAGTCTTTCAGACTTCTCGCATTCAATTTCACTCTTGCATCCAAACTGGCCAGAAAACCTTTTCGGAAAAGTCTACTTTCTTCAGCCTGAGTTTCTCGTGCTTCCGCTCCTCGCATTTTTGCCCCTTGTTTTTTTCCAAAACAGCAAGCTTGATACAAACGAGAAGCATCGAGTAATTTTCTTTAGCGTGTTAGGTCTTCTTGGCGCTTTCCTTGCAAAAGGAGTCAGTGATCCTTTCGGTTCGATCTACCGTTTTCTTTATGATGTTGTTCCTGGCTTTATTATGTTTCGCGATCCAACAAAATTTCTTCTGTTTACCTCGCTTTCCTATGCGATTCTCCTGCCGCTGTCGCTTCGTTTCATCACAGAGAGAGCGACTGCAGAACTTCGTCGATTGAAAACGAACATCACGATTCACTTTGTACAACGTCTCGTTTTTGTCGTTTTTTTACTTTTTTGGGCAGTGTTACTTCGTAATGCATTTATTAACCCAGTAGGAGTGTTTAAGACGCGAAGTATTACAGAGTCATATAAAATATTGGCTGATCTGCTGAGCGAAGGTGATTCGTTCTCTCGCGTTCTGTGGGTTCCAACGCACCAGCGATTTGGCTATTTCTCAGCAAATCTCCCTGCGCTTTCGGCAAGTGAATTTTTTCAGACCTCATCGCCAGCTGCTATGATGCAGGCTCTGAGCGATCCCGACACGATCTCGCTTCTTCAGGAATCGGCTGTCAAGTACGTGATTGTTCCAGAGGATACAGAGGGCGAGATATTTCTGAGTGATAGAAAATACAGTCCCGAGCTTTTTTCTTATTACAAAGAACAAGTGGCATCGATTGAAGGATTGCAAAAGCGTTTGACAATTGGGCAGATAGACGTTTATGAAGTTCCAGACGTGCGAGAGCACATTTATTTATTGAGAAATGGTATTCCAGTAACGGTTAACTGGCAGAAAAAATCCCCATCACATTACTTCGTTTCAATACCTGATGGAAAAAGGGCCGATGTTGTGGTATTTTCTGAGGGATTTAGCCGATTCTGGAAGGTAAAACATGGTAATGAATATTTTGCGTTTACGCCGTACCGCGGAAAACTCTCATCGTTTGGTTTGCCGAAAGACGGAGACGTCAAGCTCGAGTTTGAACAAATTCTCTCGCCATTTGTCCAGATTGGATTTATCGTGTCAGGGGTGATACTCCTTTCCGTTTTTCTTTTACTTGTCTTTACTCGGAGAAAGGAAATGATTTGAGAAGCAATATGATTCATATATCAATCGTTATTCCCGCGCACAATGAAGAAGCGACTGTTGCGAGGATGGTGACGCTGCTTTTTCGACATTTCTCAAAACATATTGAAGAGCTTATTGTCATCAATGATTGCAGTACTGATCGAACTGCAATGAGGCTTAACAAATTGCAGAAGGAATACCCCAGGCTGAAAATTATTCATAGAAGGGACTGCAAAAGATCTCAGCGAATGCGAGCCACGTACTACTTCTCGACTGTGATTTTCTTGAGAATATCGATGATATCAGGCAATTGGTACGTCATTATGGCCAGGCAGATGGATTGATAGGTTCACGATTCATCAAACATGGAGGATTGCAAAACTATCCTTTCATGAAGAAAATTGCAAACAGATCATTTCATGGTCTCGCTCGGATTTTTTTAGGAATTCCCCATGTTGATGTGACTAATAATTTTAAGCTATACAAGCGGGAAATTGTTGAAGCAATACGCCCCCATCTGAGGAGTTCTGGTTTTTCTATCAATGCGGAGACTGGGATTTATCCATATCTGCTCGGTTTTTCAACAAAAGAGATCCCGGTTTCCTGGATCGGAAGAAAAGAGGATATGGGAAGTAGTAGTTTTAATATTTTGAAAGCAGGACCTGGATACGCCAGCGTTCTTTATGATACGATACGGTATAAATATTTTGGAAAAAAATTCATGCAGCACAAACACCTAGCGGAAGATGAACGAAAACACTTCGATTCGTTGGTTGAAAAAACAGGTGAAACGTACTATGGTAATCTTCGTCCGGTTGCAAAGATTCGTTTTCAGCGTAAGGCTAAAGAGATTCTCGGTTTTCTTGGAAAAAAGAAAAACCCTAAGATTCTCGAATACGGGTGTGGCACCGGTATACTTGCTCAGTATCTTCTTCAATTTCGTCCGGATCTCGCAATAGAAGGAATTGATATTTCCCCGAAAGCAATTGGCGTTGCCAAGAAAACCTTGATGCAGTATAAGAACGCACATTTTCAGCCTGGAGACTGTCTTCATTTACCGTTTCGAAACAACACGTTTGATGCGGTTGTCGGAAACAGCATTTTGCATCATAGCATCATATTCCTCTTGGTGAGGCGTTAGCTGAGATAAAAAGAGTGCTCAACCCTGATGGGAAAATCTGGTTTTGTGAACCAAATATGCTCAACCCACAGATCGCTGTTGAAAAAAATGTTCCCTTCTTGAAATCATTTTTCCAAGATTCAGAGGATGAGCGAGCGTTTTCCAGGTGGGGAATTACGAGGGATCTTGAGAAAAATGGGTTTACGCATGTTAAGGCCACGCCTTATGAATTTCTTCATCCACTACTCCCGGGCCCACTTCTCCCAGTTCTCGTTCCCTTTTGCGTATTGCTTGAAAAAATTCCTGTCGTGAAAGAGTTTGCCGGAACAATGCAGATTGTTGGAGTAAATAGGAAATAGGTTGTTAGAGAATCTCAGGAAGCCAGATAAAATTCTTCGCTAAGTCATCCTCTCTATAAGGATACACATACTTTGAGGGATTCGTTTGTTTTGCCTCATAAATGTGTATGCCATTAAAGCTATAGCGTTCATCTCGTAGACAGGTATCAATCTGTAGAGATACTTTGGCTGATGCTGCTTCTGTTGGAGCGAAGGAGGCCGTGGTGAGAGTGGTCAATATATTTGGTGTTGACAAGAGTTGGGAAACGCTCGTTGTAATTCGTCTCTTGTCTTTTGCATAAAAATCAAGACGGAGGAAACCGCTGCCACTTGGGGTTTTTAGACTTGTCTTCCAGATTCCTTTTCCCGTAATCGTGTACCAATCGCCAGGATGTACAGGAAATACCTTTGTTGATTGCTTTAGGTAATCTGTGCAGGAGGCGGTACTAATATCATACGCACTGATAAGCTGACCCTTTTTTTCTCCCCAAAATGAAGGAAGTTGTATAATAAGAAGGGACGGTTCAAGGGATTGCCAGTAGGGTTTATAAAATCGCGCGACTGTATACTGCGCGAGATCGCGAAGGACCAGTGTCACATAGGTATTATTCATCAGCTCCCACTGTCTTTTTTCGTCGTAGTATGAGTAGTCATCAGGGGTTTTTACTATCCATGCAAGCATGTTCGAAAGTGTCGTATTTGGTGAGGCGATGATAACATATTCGACTTTTTGATCCTTTAGCTCTGCAAGTGAAGCCCCAACTCCTGTGTAATTTCCGAGAATTGGGATGCCTGTATGTTCTTTTTGGACAAACGCTCCGGGAGTTTTTGCGATCACAGCATTTTCTTTGAGGTGTTGATTCATCCAAACAAAAGATTGAGTATAGTTGAGGGGAAGAGACGCATAAAAAGAGCTGAGCAAGCTATTTTTGAATGTTTGGTATCCGACGATGAGCACTAGGAGGATAAGGATCGCTTTTCTCCATTGCGGCTGTTTTATTTTTCTGGCAAGATCATACACTAAAACACTTGGAAAAATAAGAAGGAGTGGTGTTATCACAGCATAATTTCTCACAGGCGTATTACCTGAGAGAGCGGCGAAGACGAAAAAAAACGGAATGACGACTGACCCGATAATGAGTGATTGTTTTTTGTAACGAACACCTGCGTACGCAAAACCGAGTGCAATCGCGATACTTAGTATTTCTCCATAACCAAACCGATAAAGATACCAAAACGGATAGGGAGTATTTTTTGATATGAGATTTGTAAATGGAGGCTTGAATTTTTCAAGCACGGTTTGCATCTCAAGCCCATACCGCGCCGAATTTACATGCATTTGTAAAGATGCTTCCTTATGGTTGAGGAAAAGGTAGGGATTGATAAGCACAAATATAACTCCTGCGAGAAGGAGTGAAACAATCAGATTTTTGTTTAAAAATAGTTTGCTTAGCTTTGCTTTAAGCGATACTTTTTTTTCTCGAACGATAGCAAGAAAATGGCAGAGAAAAAAAGCAGGGAAGACATAGATAAAATATTTTACTGATAGGGCGCATCCGAGGCCGAATCCGGCGATAAGATAGTTTTTTCGCGTAGGATTCTGTAAAAGCTTTGTTGAAAGAAGAATAGAGAGCGTAGCGAAGACAGCTGCTGGTCCGTCAGCCAGTGTAAGCGTACTGCTGAGAACATGACGATAGTTGATTGCAGTAAGAAATGCAGCGATGAGTGCCGGACCCTTGCTAAAGAGCCGCTTGACCAGAAGGTAAACGACGATACTTGCAAAGCTACTCAGAATTGCCGTTTCATACCGCGTCCAGTAAGGAAAGAAATTGTAAAACGTATCAAAATAATTGCTCCCGTTTGCGACAATATTGAAAAAATAATCTAAAAAGCCAAAGAAGCCTCGCTCCACCATAATATGCCAATCTTTTGTGAGGACGAGAAAGAAAAAAAGAGGGATACCAACCACGAGGATGAAAAACGCATAGATGATGGAGAGAAGCGAGCCATAGTAATAGTTTTGGGGATCGTATTTATGGTACATAACGAGTATTCTCGTCGCTTCCTGGATCGACGGTTCGTCTGAATGAATTTGTGGATAACCGGGATTTGTTCCTAAGAGGCGAAGGAATAGACCGATAATCATGATCACGGAAAGTAGTTTGTTTTTCCATAGAAGGGAGAGAAAGCGAAGAGTCAAAAGATGCATTTTCTGAACAATGCTTGGAAAAACTCCCTTTTTTCGTGCACTGGTACGTGAATGTTTGGAACGTTTCGCTAGATACTTTTTCAACGATTTCATCGCGTGCGCAGGATTTACTGACTATACCATGCTGGAAGCGTTTTACAAAGTATCTTGCGGAAACAATGTAGAAAAAGTATGCTTAGAGCGTGAAAATACAAGATATTGTCTTTGTTCTCGTCTTTGTTTTTTTAGCTTTTAAACGTAATCCTATCTATCCAGCTCTGGCTGGAATTATGAGTCTTTTACTGGCGATACCTCTTTTTACGTTCTGGATTTTTTTTACTGCCGAACGGCTCACATGGTACGCAGGAGCGTTTTTCTTCCTTGCAATTGTGCTTAGCCTCGTATCCTCCCAAGGCAAGAAGCGATAATTTTCCCCGGCTTTGTTATAATTTTAGCTAGATGAAAATTGGTATTGATATTTCCCAGGCTGCTTACGAGGGGACTGGGGTGGCGAATTTTCTAATTAATCTCATTGAAGAGCTCACGAAGAAGCCTGATATTGATCTGGTATTATTTTACTCATCTCTTGGAAACTACTCAAAGACCCTCCCCTTTTCTGTAAAAGCAAAAGTACGTCTTAAACGCTTTCCGTTTCCGCCTTGGATACTTGATATCCTGTGGAATAGGTGGCACATCATACCAATTGAGAGATTTATCGGTTCTGTTGACGTGTTCATTTCTTCAGATTGGACACAGCCACCGGTATCTTCTGGGAAGAGTGCTACTATTCTTTACGATCTTATTATCTACAAATTCCCGCGAGAAACGGATGCTGGGATTGTCGCAGTACAAAAGAGGAAGATATCGTGGTCAAAGCAGGAGTGTGATCTTCTCATCTGCATTTCTGAAGCAACCAGAAAAGACGCGATAGAAATTCTTGGAATCCCAGAACAGAAACTAAAAGTAGTACATCCAGGTATGTAATTATGATTATCGGAATTGACGGAAATGAGGCAAATACCCAAAAACGGGTGGGAATCGGGGAATATGCATTCGAATTGCTTAAGCAATTCTCAAACTCAATACTCAATACTCAAAACTCAAAATTTACAATCTACCTTAAAGAAAAACCATTGCAAGAGTTGCCGATTACGAGTGATGATTGGTGCTATAGGATTATCACTCCTAAAAAATTCTGGACGCAGATAAGGTTACCGGTAGATTTATACATTCATCGTCCCCAGCCAGACATCTTCTTTTCTCCAACACATTATGCGCCTAGGTTCTCGTCGGTTCCTACCGCTATTTCCATCATGGATCTGTCGTATCATTACTACCCTCAGCTTTTCAAAAAAAAGGATCTCTACCAACTCACGCACTGGACAGCCTACTCTGTAAAGAATGCATCAATCGTTTTTACCATTAGTAAGGCAAGTAAGCATGATATAATCAAGCTCTATAATGTGCCGGAGAGCAAAGTTGTTGTTACGTATCCAGGTATCAAATCGTTTGCCCATCTAAGTCCACAGGTGTATTCTATACATATGCTGCAAAGCGCGTTTGGTATTACTACTCCTTATTTTCTCTTCGTGGGGACACTACAGCCTAGAAAAAACATAGTAAGGCTTATTGAGGCATTCGCGAAGCTAAAGGCGAAAGAAGAGAAGCCTCTTTCCCTCGTGATTGTTGGTAAAAGAGGATGGTTATATGAAGATATTCTTCAAGCTCCAGAAAAATATAGCGTTAGTGATTCGGTAAAGTTCTTGGAGTTTGTTACTGACGAACAGTTGCCTATGCTCTATAAAAACGCAATTTGCTATGTACTTCCGAGTCTCTATGAAGGTTTTGGTCTTCCTGTACTTGAAGCGATGAAATTTGAATGCCCTGTCATTGCTAGTAATGTAAGTAGCCTTCCGGAGGCAGGTGGCGATGCAGCTTTGTATGTTGACCCGGAAAGCGCCGATGATATCGCAAAAAAAATGAAAAAAGTCCTCGACGATAAAAAGCTTCGGAGTGAACTGATTGCTAAGGGTAAAAAACAGTTGGCAAAATTCAGCTGGGAGAAAACAGCGAAAGAAACACTTACGGCACTTGAGGAAGTTGTGAAAAAGAAATTGACCTAATATAAATTTCTGTCATTGCGAGGAGTCCGCCAGTTGGCGGATGACGAAGCAATCTCATAAATTGAAGAGGTTTATATGAGATCGCCACGGTCGCCTGAGGCGACCTCGCGATGACAAAACATAACATTAGAAATTCTACATATGCAAGATAAAACCGGAAAGAGCTTAACAAAGGACGAGTTGATTAAAAAAGGCATGAGAAGGATCGAGAGTGTCATATTAGAGTTTGAGGTTTTTCTTTTGCATTGTGTGGGGCAAGTCCCATCGCATCATTTTCGTCGATTTTTTTATCGCTTAGCAGGTATTAAGATTGGAAGTGGCTCAACTATCCATACGGGAATGCGACTTTATGATCCGAAAAACATAGCAATTGGCAATGACTCAATCGTTGGCGAAGGAGCTGTGCTTGACGGACGAGATAGTTTAGCTATTGGAGATCATGTAGCAGTTGCATCTGATGTAATGATGTACAACGCAGAACATAATATTCATCATGAACATTTCGCTTCTGATGAAGGGATAACTCGTGGGCCAATTATTATTGACGACTATGTATTTATTGGACCTCGAGTAATTATCCTTCCTGGAGTGAGGATAGGGAAAGGTGCTGTTGTCGCTGCTGGTGCTGTGGTAACTAAGGACATTGTTCCTTTTGCAATAGTGGGAGGTGTTCCAGCGAAGGTTATTGGTGAGCGTAAAAATCATGACCTTCACTACCACTTAGGAAGAGCACGATGGTTTCGATAATTATTCTCTCCTACAATACAAAAGATCTTCTGAAAGAATGCCTGCAAGCACTCTTTACGCACCTGAATGGAGTAGCTTTTGAGGCAATTGTTTTTGACAACGCATCAAAAGACGCAAGTGCCGCGATGGTAAAAAAGGAATTCCCAAAGGTACGTATTATCGAAAGCCGTGAAAATCTTGGTTTTGCCAAAGGCATCAATGCCGCAGCAAAACATGTAAGAGGCGAGTTCTTGCTCTTCCTCAACTCAGATGCAATGATACTTGACAATAAGCTTGAGGAAATGGTGGATCAGCTGAAAGACCACACAGACATTGGCGTAATCGGAGGAAATCTTCTTAACAAAGACGAAACGACGTCAGCATCATTTGGTAGGTTCTACAATCTGCCGGAGGTAATAAATCTCCTCTTTTTTTCTAAAAAATCCACCATCACACCTTCAAACGGTTTTACTCAAGTCGATTGGGTAAGCGGAGGATTTATGCTTGTGAGGAGAGAAACGTTTGAAAAAATAGGAGGGTTTGACGAGCATTTTTTTATGTATATCGAGGATATGGAGTTTTGCTACAGGCTCAGAAAAGCCGGGATGCGGACACTCTACTATGCGCCAGCGAGAGCAAAGCATATAGGCCAAGGCAGTTCAAACAGAACATTTGCTATTGTCAATATCTATAAAGGAATTCTGTATTTCTATCGTAAGCAGCGACCATTGCATGAGTATTTTGTAGTACAATTATTGTTAGGGGTAAAAGCAGTGAGTGCGTATCTATTTGGCCTTCTATCAGGAAATATGTATCTCCGATCGACATATGCTCAAGCACTACGGGTATTAATATGAAAATCGTTCGATGGATTCAGGAAAATATCCTTTTTGTCTTTACGCTGTTTTTGCTCACATTTATTCCTCTTTATCCTAAGCTACCGCTTATTGATGTTAAGAATACATGGGTTTATATACGCATAGAGGATTTTCTTGTCGTTTTCGTTCTCTTTTTTTGGTTACTCCTTCTTGTACGTAAGAAAATTACGCTCAAAACGCCGCTCACGCTGCCAATTTTCGTTTTTTGGATAGTTGGTGCAATCGCGACCATTCACGGTGTGATACTCATTTTTCCACAAATTGCTGGGGTTTTTCCAAACGTAGCTCTCCTAAGTTTTTTGAGGAGAATTGAATATCTTAGCGTCTTTTTCGTCGCATACGCTGGCATGCGAGACAAACGATTTCTTTTCTCAGTCATAGGAGTCCTCATAGCGACATTGCTTCTTATTGTTCTGTATGGTTTTGGCCAAAAATATCTTGGTTTTCCAGCGTTTCTCACGATGAACGAGGAATTTGCCAAGGGCGAACCGATCAAGCTTTCCGCTCTGTCAAGAGTTCCATCGACATTTGCAGGACACTATGATCTCGCAGCATACTTGGTGCTCGTCGTACCTCTTGTCGCGAGCTTGTTTTTCGGCTTTCGTAACTGGTTGATAAGAGTATTTCTTGCTGTATGTGTTGGACTTGGTTTCGTTCTTCTCTTTATGACAGTCTCCCGCGTGTCCTTTGTCGTGTTATTGATTTCTCTTGTACTGATGCTTTTTTTACAGAAACAGAAGATAGCCATACTTTCGGTGGTTTTACTTGCCTTCCTTGCTCCGATTTTTGTCGTGCAGTTCACTCCTGCCCTTCTTGAGAGGTTTGGTAATACAGTAAAAGAGGTAGACGTATTGGTGGATGCGAAAACTGGAGAGCCAATCGGCCAGGCAAAAATTGTTCCCAAGGATCACTTTAGGAATTCCATTATTCTTCGCAGGACGTTTCAAGAAGCTAGCTCTGTGGACTCATTAGCAGTCCTGAAAGAAAATGAGTTATCCGATTCCTTGTTGACGTCTTTCTTCCCAATCAAGAATGTTCCTGAGCAGGCTGTCCTTGTGGTTCCTCCGAATGCTCCTACTGGAGAGAACTTACCACAAGGAACTGCATATATAAACCTTTCTCTCTCCCCGGTTGTCAAACGCCTTGGGGAGTTTTTCTATGAAGATCCCTCTGGGTTTTCGCAACAGGCTAGCGGCTCTGCGATTTCTTATATATTCCATGGAAATTTCCTTATAAAAAAAGCATCTGCATATGATTTGTCATTCACGACGAGATTTCAGGGAGAATGGCCGCACGCGCTTGCTGCGTTTAAACGAAACATATTATTTGGAAGTGGCTATGGCTCAGTGAGTCTGGCAGTTGATAACAACTATCTCCGGCTTCTAGGAGAGGTCGGAATTTTGGGGCTTTCGTCATTTTTGACCATCTTCGTGGTCACAGGAATATATATTAGGAAAATTCTTCCCGAGGTTACATCCAAAGTCGCACGAAGCTTCATTCTCGGTTTTATCGCCGGAACTGTCGGATTACTCCTCAACGGAATCCTCATCGATGTGTTTGAGGCATCAAAAGTTGCATTTGTGTTATGGCTTCTGACGGGAATTACGCTTGGTTTGTTAACTCAGTACCAAGAGAAACCGATCCACTTTTATAAAGAACTTACACACGCCATGACCTCAACGTATGCAATTATTGTCTATCTTCTTATCGTTTGTGTTGTCCTTTTTTCACCAATGATTCGCAACTATTTTGTTGCAGACGACTACACGTGGCTCAGGTGGGCTGCCGATTGCGGATCAAACTCGTGCCCCTCTGCTCTGCAAACGGTTTTTCAGTACTTTACCTCATCCGACGGATTTTTCTACAGACCCGGAACAAAAACATTCTTTTTCTTTATGTATCCGATTTTTTGGCTTAATCAAAACGTCTACCATATCGTCTCACTCTCGCTCCATTTTCTCACCGCGACTATTTTTTTCTTACTGGCAAGAAAAATTCTCCGTAGCAAGTTACTGGCAGTTCTGACAGCATTCTTGTTCCTCCTGATGAGCGGATATGGAGAAATAGTTTTTTGGATCTCAGCCATTGGGCACATGTTTAATGCATTGTTTATTTTGTTGAGTCTTTATTTGTTTATTTTGTGGGATGAGAAGAAACGGATGGTCTATTTTATCGGCTCCATGCTATCATTTATTGCGAGTTTGCTTTTTTACGAGCTTGGGGTCGTTGTTCCACTGCTCATCATTCTCTATAAAATAACGAAGGATAGTACATCCAGTCTTAAGAAAATCCTTGTTCTGCCTCAGTACCTTGTTATGCTTATTCCAATTGTTTTGTATCTCGTCATTCGCTTCGCGGCAGGGAGTCACTGGTCTGGTGGGGACTACTCCTATAATCTTCTTAAGTTGCCGTTTAATATAGTCGGGAATCTCATCGGTTACATTCTACTGATTACAACTGGACCAATCTCATTACAGTTTTATCAGCTGCTTCGAAATACGACCAAAGTTCATCTACTCCTTGCATTCATCGTCATTGCAGTAGTCGTCACTGGTGCTTTTTTCATTGGTAGACTGGTATGGAAAAAATTTGATGATGAAGAAAAAAAGACTATTGTGTTTGGCTCATTCTTCTTCCTGATTGCACTTCTTCCTTTCCTCGGATTTGGAAATATAGCTTCCCGCTACAGCTACGTTGCGACTTTTGGCTTCCTGCTTCTTATTGTCATCGTGCTGAAAAAAATGTACCATTTTCTCCTGAGCAACGGGCGAGACATTGCGTTTGCCGGAGTTGCTGCGATTATTTCGGTCTTTTGCCTTGTTCATGTTATTCAAGTACAACAAATGCACAGTGACTGGTATGAAGCAGGCAAAAAAATCCAGCGGTTTTTTATTGCACTGGATAGCTCATACGCTGACTATTGGTCGAAAGAGCCGATGCGATTCCATTTCGTCAACGTTCCGGAAAAAGTCGGGCAGGCGTGGGTATTTCCTGTCGGGCTATCCGACGCTATTTGGTTTGTATTTCGTAATCCCGATATTCACGTTGATACCTCCTCCACATATGAGGATGCGTTGCGCGCGGTCGGCACACCATCGGTAAATGAAAAAATATTTGAGTTTGGTGACTCAGGAGACGTAGTTGAAAAACCAAATTTCCGCGATGAACAATGAAAAAAAGCATAGTATTATTATTGCTTATTCTTTTTGCTGGAAGCCTCGTTAGGTTCTATAAATTTTCAGCACCTATAGCTGATTGGCACTCGTGGCGACAGGTAGATACATCCTCAGTCTCGCGGATATTTGTCCAGAAAGGATTTGACCTACTACATCCGCGTTTCCATGACGTGTCAAATGTGCCTTCAGGAAAAGACAATCCGGAAGGGTATCGTTTTGTTGAATTTCCTCTGTACAATCTCCTGCAGGGAGGACTGTTTGTACTTTTTGACTCATTGACGCTTGAGCAGTGGGGGAGGTTGGTAACGATTTTTGCCTCGATGTCGTCGACACTTTTGCTCTATGGCGTACTTTCGCGACATACCGCGAAGGTTACCGCACTTCTCAGTTCAGGTTTTTTTGCACTCATGCCATACAGTATTTACTTCGGCCGCGTAACCCTCCCTGATCCGCTCATGGTCTCAGCTTCACTTGTAGCTATTTTTTTCTTCAATCTTTGGACAGACACATTTGGTGGTAAATATATGACAAAACATGCAGTATGGTTCCTTCTCTCAATGCTTTTTGCGGCAAGCGCGTTACTCCTCAAGCCGTTTGCTATCTTCTTTCTTCTCCCAATTGTCTTTCTCGCCTATCAGACATTTGGGTTAAGTATGGTGAGGAAATGGCAGCTCTATGTTTTTGCACTCGTCGCTGTAGTTCCGCTTCTTTGGTGGCGAAACTGGATGCTGCAATTTCCTGAGGGAATTCCTGTTAACGAATGGCTTTTCAACGGAGGAAATATACGTTTTAAAGGAGCATTTTTCTACTGGATTTTTGCAGACCGGATCGGGAGGCTTATGTTAGGCTATTTTGGTATAGCTCTTTTTATTCTTGGGATCCTTGCACTTTTTAGCAAATTTTTCCTCAAAAGCAAAAAGGATTTGTTGTTTCTCTTGTCGTTTCCTCTTGCCTCGCTTTTGTATGTGATAGTCGTTGCGAGAGGGAATGTGCAACACGATTATTATCAAATTCCTATCATTCCCTCAATTGCGATTCTGTTAGGGTTTGGCGCAACGTTTCTCCTGCGTCCCATCAATTCCTTGCATAAATATGCCAGCATGACGCTTTTCGTTTTGTGTACAGTAGGGATGTTTCTGTTTGGATGGTACCATGTAAGAGATTTTTTCAACATCAATAATCCAAATATCATCGTTGCAGGGGAGATGGTTGACAAATTGACTCCAAAGGATGCAAAAGTGATTGCTTTTTACGAAGGGGATACGACGTTTCTTTATCAAACAAAACGGATGGGGTGGGCAAGTCTTGAAAAACCGCTTCCCGAAATGATTGAGATGGGAGCTGAGTATCTCGCAATTGTTAATCCAACACAACAAGATATCGATGGACTTGGGAAGGAATATCCCGTTGTCGCATCCGATCCGAGATATCTTATTCTAAAACTTCAAGAATAATGAATATTCTTTTCTTCACCTATGATTTTCCTTACCCGACGAATAGCGGAGGAAAAACGAGAGCATTTAATCTTATAAAATTTGCCAAGAGAGATGCAGATATTACCCTCTTTTCATTCACAAGAAATGATTTTCAGAAAGAGCATAACGATGCGTTGCATGCACTCGGAGTACATGATATTTTTTTGTTTCCGCGCAAAAGCGTTCGGGATATACGAAACCTCTCATCATTTATACTCAGCCAGTCAATTTTTTCTACACTCTATTTTGATAGAGGAATTTTCGATGAGCTTCTGAGAGTTGTCCGAGAAAAGCGAATAGACCTCGTACAGTTTGAATCATTCTACACAGGTTTTTATCTCAGCGATGTTTTAAGAGACCTGGGTGTCAAGCAAGTTTTCGGTACTGAAAATATAGAATACATTCTCTATGAGGATAATGCCCGGTATCATACGGATCTTGCTTCAAGGCTCTTTTTTACAGACCAAGCAAAGAAAATAAAACGAGAAGAAGAAGCATTTTACATGAAGGCCGATTCCATCTTGGCTGTAACCAGTCAGGAAAAAGAATACATAACCTCAAGATGGAAAAAAAATGTAGTCGTTATTGAAAACGGAGTAGATATTGCTGATTTTACTCAAAGGAAGCAAAAAAAACGTCCCGAGAATACGCTTGTTTTTATTGGTAACTTTAGTTACTTTCCCAATGTCGATGCAATGAAGTGGTTTATGCACACGGTTTTTCCTCTTCTTCCAAGCGATATCAAACTCATCGTTGTTGGGAGAAATTCCAGCAAGATGACTTTTCTCAGACATGAGAGAGTTCAAGCACGAGAGTATGTTGCGAATATAAAGGACGCATATGCTTTGGGCACAGCACTTATCGCACCGATTCGTATAGGAGGAGGGACAAATTTTAAGATTCTTGAGGCGATGGCATCAGGGTTGCCGGTTATTGCGCTTGCTGAGAGAGTTGGTTCTTTTGACTTTCGTGATGGAGAAGAGCTCCTCATTGCGTCGTCTCCTCAGGAGTTTGTTCAGAAAACTACTGAGCTCCTGCAAGGCGTGGCCTTGCGGAGAAGATTGGCGATGAATGCGAAACTGGCTGTTGAGAAAAATTATAACTGGAAAAATATCGGTAACAAGTTGCATGCTGTCTGGGCGTCTATTATCAATGAAAAATATTGACCTTTCAATTATTATCGTAAGTTTTAATACAGCAGGTCTTACTGTCGCATGCCTTCGTTCGCTTTTTGAGTATGTAAAAGATTTGAGCTTTGAGGTTATTGTGGTGGACAACAATTCAAAAGATGACTCGATTGAAAAAATTCAAAATGCAAAATTCAAAATGCAAAATTACAACTCAAAAGTAAAAATTATTGCAAATAAAGAAAATGTTGGTTTTTCAAGAGCTAATAATATTGGTATCAAAAAATCCTCGGGTCGGTATGTGCTATTTCTTAACTCTGACACAGTCGTGCCAGAAAAAACACTTGAAGTAATGGTTAGATTTATGGATGAGCATAGAGATGCTGGTGCAGCAACTTGCTTCGTCAGAATGGCAAATGATGAACTCGACGACGCTGCACATAGAGGATTTCCAACGCCGTGGAATGCGATCTGCCATTTTTCAGGACTTTCAAAAGTATTTCCACACAGCATGCTTTTTAATGGGTATCATATGGCATGGAAAGATCTACATAAAACCCACGAAATTGATGCATTGGCGGGAGCTTTTATGATTGTACGTCGGGAAGCAGGCGAGCAAGCAGGATGGTGGGATGAAGACTATTTTTTTTACGGAGAGGATATCGATTTTTGTTATGTGCTGAAAGAAAAAGGTTGGAAAATATATTTTGTCCCTGAGGTTGAGATACTCCATTATAAGGGAGCCTCAGGAGGCATTAAGAAGGAGTCAGAGAAGATTACAACAGCGAGTCTTGAGACAAAACGGTGGGTAACTAATCAACGTTTTAATGCTATGAAGACATTTTATAAAAAGCACTACGTAGGCAAATACCCCCGGTTCTTAACCGGACTTG
>JACPGQ010000053.1:0-13155 GCA_016188975.1 Candidatus Levyibacteriota bacterium
AATTGCTCCAAACGCTGCGTTTGTCCCTGCAGCATTTCTCAATCCGTCTTGAGAGAGAAGGTCGATTCTATTTTCTGCACCAACGTGAGCTACTGGTATTGACATTGCACTGAAAAAGCTTGCAGCAATATGTGCTTGGGGAGTATTAAGCCATTTTCCTGTTAAATACGCTCTTCTTGAGAAAAAAGTTTTTCTATCTGGACTTTTCATGATGTGGATTATATACAGAACAGTCATTCACCACAACTGAGGGAAGAAAATTCGTTTGTTTCTGTTTGACATTCATGCCCAGTATACATGTATACTGGTCTTACATGCCAAGGGTATCGAGAATTCCTGTTGATCAAAAACTAGCAAAAGATATCGAAGAAAATTTTTTGTTTCTTGTTTCTACCCTTCATCGTCCAGAAGTTATTCAGCAATTCTTTTCAGATTTTCTCACAAATGAAGAAAAAACAATGCTCTCAAAAAGACTCATGCTCCATCTCATGCTTGAGAAAGGATACAAACAGTCAGAGATACAATCGGCTGTCAGGATGAGCAGAGAGAGCATTCGAGTGCATGAAAGTAAGTGGAGCCGTGGTAGTAGAACATACAAATTGATTCTCAGGAAACTTGTAGACCATGCAAGAGATAAAGAGTTTTGGGTGAAAGTAGAGAAAGCACTCAAGCCTCTCGAGCTTTTTGTGAAAGCAAGACATGATATGAAAGCACGAGCAAAATTTCTTAGCGGAGAATTTGACTAGTATACATGTATACTAGTCGAGAAACAAGCAGGACTGAGGTAACTATTCAGTTCTTTCCAATAGGTTGTCATTTCGAAGCCAAAGCATTGGCTGAGAAATCCCTGGGAGATCTCTCGCTACGCTCGAGATGACAAACCCACTGATAAAAACTGAATGCTTACGGACTCAGACTCTATTTTGTTTTGTATCTCATAGCATCACTGTACCTTTATCGTTTCTTGAGACCAAAATAGAAGCTGAGAAGGAGATAGAGGAGCAGAAGTTGCCAGAGGAGGATACTGATGAACGCTGTTGAGAGGGTGAGTGCGAGGAAGGTACGCCTGAAGCCTTCGACTTCAAAAACAAATGATCCCATACGGCCAAGCACAAACAATATTGCCAGTCCCACGAGCGGTGAGAACACTACAGGGACAAGTACTTTATGGCGGGTCATCTCGAACACTACAGGGACAAGTACTTTATGGCGGGTCATCTCGCGGACTGATTTGTACGGCGTTGTCGATAGCCCAAGAAGCGTCTTGGTCCAGACATAAGCGACGAATAGTAAAAAGACAGGTTTCTTCATAATTAGTACATAGTTACATAGCTAAATAGCTACATGGTTAGGAGCAGCTTTCGTTTTTTTTCATTTCTAACCATGCAACTATCAAACCATATAGCTATGCATTCATCGAATAAATCCGAACCCTCCAAATATCTTCAGCACGAGTTCGTAGTACCGATATCCGAGAATGAGGCGGAAAAAAAGAGTTAGGATGAGGGCAAAGGGAATTAAGAATCGCCAGGGATGCTCTCCGAGCCAGAGACTTGCAGTGACAAAGACTCTCTGCAGCGGCATCTGGCGAAGCAACCGCTCTTGTTCATCAGCTCTTTGTTCGAGAAGTTCGAGGAACTTACGTTCATCCATAGCGTGTTGTCATTGCGGGGAACGAAGTGACGAAGCAATCCCTTACAATTGAAGCAAGCTATTTTAAGAGATTGCTTCACCCTAAAGGGTTCGCAATGACACCTACTAGCTTATATCGTATTCTTCGATAAATTTCATTCTCGCCCGAGCTTTATTGGTGAGGTTCAGGGTGAGGGCTATTTCTTTGACGTGCATGCCATCTTCATAGTGCATCCTCAAAATCATTGCATATTTTGTGGAGATCCTACTCATCGCACGCTCAATTTTTTCTCTCGCCTTTTCTTTCTCCAGGACAAATTCCGGCTGAGTCATTTCTTTTGCCGCGAATTCAAGATAGGGGATCTGGGAGAAGAGGACTGACTTTAATTTCCTCTTGCGGTAGTAATCAATCGTTTTGTTTCTCGCTATCCGGTAGAGCCAGCCGAGTACGTTTTGCTCATGTTTGAGAAGCGGGATCTCATCGAGTGCGTCAAGAAATACGTCGTTGAGGATTTCCTGGGCGATTTCTTTGGGAACGCGGCGCTGCAGGTAGATCTGGATTCGTGGAGAAAATGCTTTGTAAAACTCCAAAATGGCGGCTTTTTCGCCGATTTTAATGCGGTCTATTAGGGACATAGAAAGATTATACACGAGCATTGCTTTTTATGCATCTTCAGGCTAAAATCTGAGGCTACAAGACGTATGGAAAATCAAGACAAAAAAGAGCACAGACTGTTATTGGAAGGTCTTCTGTTTCCCGTTACGGACGTGAAGTTGCCTGTGGATTTCTTCATTGACCCTCCGAAGGCGATTCGTAACACAATTGCAAGACTTTCCTTCGAGCAAGAAACATTGGGTAAATCTATCGAGCAGTTGCCTGGAACCACGAGAAGGCGCTTAGTCGAGTTAGCAGGTCCAATCATTCCAGAACAAGTTGAACAGCTTCAAATGGGGAGCGCGATGATCTATGCGTTACTGATGTTGATGGCGGAGCGCATGAAGATCACCCTTCCTGAGGTATCAATTGATACATTGTTCTCATTTTAGAGTGATTTCGAGGAGGTAATCGTGAGAAATAAAGGCAAAGGGTTTATCCGACGATTTGGTGTCATTGATCCGGAGGGGGAGGGAAGGCTTCCCTATGAGTTCCGAGAGGAATTACCGGACATTTTCGGGAGTGCCCTTATCAACGCGGCCCGGCGTTATCAATACATACTATCCCATAAGAAGCGCTGTTGCTTCTGCTGACCTCGCAACAAGGTTTGGGATCTAGTTTTGGAAGAATAGCCCGTTCCAAAATAAAACTTACATGTTATAATTGCGATGTAGGGGAGCTGGGTGTGAGTACCGGCTGAGAGTCCCGATTAAATCGGGAGACCCTTTGAACCTGATCCAGATAATACTGGCGGAAGGGAACACATGCGTGAAATTGATGCCGAGGTCTCGGCGATTCTTGATACTATTCGTAGATCAGAAGGCTACGATCATCCGCTAGTAGCAGCGGAGCTGATCACGAAGCGTTTTCCCACGATTGCCTCACGACAGCATGCTATCGAAAAAATTATTTTTGAGAGCCCGACACAACCATTTGTTCTTGAAGGATCTCTTACTGCGGTAAAAGGCTTCCTTTTTCGAGGGTGGAAAGTTGCTGGGTGGACAGAGGATCATAAGCACAGGTTTGGAGAAGTGATCGGCGATCTACGCCGAAAACTTCCACATCACCTCAGGAACAATCTACGTGTCTTCTCTCATCCTCAGGATAAAGTCTCACGAGAATTGATGGACGAAATTGTTGAGAATGCAAAGGAGTGGGGCGTTAGAAACGTTGTCGTCATCGATGATGAACTCACCAATCTCTCACGTGCCGCAGCATTTTTTCGATACGCGTCGACAGACTTTGGTGCTTCGTTTATTCATGTTAATCCGGTAGTACCAAGAGTAGGGAGACAATTTCTCAATGGAAAAGTAAACATCGAGCCGTATCCACTTTTTGCCAGTCCATCTCTTGTTGCGTTTGCCCGCGATCCCCATTTACAGCTGCCTCAAGAAACACTCTGTTTGGTCGATTTTAACGGTGTGATGATTGATAAAGCAGCCTATCGGCAGGACCGAATTGTCAAGGTCGGGGATGTTATTATGACATCACAGGCTTCTTAAGGTTGTGGAAAGTGAAATGCTATCTCAGTGATGGTCCTTTGGGTTTTTGTAGACTTTCAGTGAGGGATCAATTACGCAATTAAGGGGACGGGACTAAGGGGACGACTAAGGGGACGGTCCGACTAAGGGGACGGTCCTAGAAGGTCTTGACAAGACAGTCTAGAGAGTGCATACTTTTTTTATATGCCTCGAGGTGCCCGCTTTATCTTCGAAAACGCCTTTTACCATGTGTTCAACCGTGGTATAAACAAGAATGAAATTTTTCTTTCAGAGGAGGATTATGCATTCTTTCTCAAAAAACTCAAGAAACTTCTGTCAAAATATGATCATTCCCTATATGCATACTGTCTCATGCCGAATCATTTTCACATAAGTATTCAAACAAGAAAGGTGCCAATTTCCAAAATCATGGCAAGTCTCACCACGAGCTATTCAATGTACCTAAACAAAAAATACAACCACGTTGGTCCGGTATTTCAAAATCGCTACAAAAGCGTTCTGATCGAAAATGACAGCTATTTTCTTTATCTCTCAAAATACATTTACCTTAATCCCGTAAAAGCAGGGCTCGTTTCTGATCCGTTGAGCTACAGCTATAGTAGTATTCGAGAGGCAATAGGGCAGGAGCCTTTGTACTTTCTTGATAAAGATATTGTCCGCTTGATCGGGGAAACGAAAGGTTCGCAAAAAGAATATGAGCGATTCATTCTCGATGGACTAAGTGAGGATTTCTCAGGAACTGAGCGGCTTTTTGAACAAGAAGAAGCGGTAGTGGGGTCTAGCGGGTTTGCGACTCGTTCAAGGCAAAAATACACAAGAAGAAAAAAGCGTTAAGCCTGGATTGTATAAGCAATCAATTCTAGGACCGTCCCCATAGTGGTCCCCATAGTGTCTTTGCATGCAATACTGAATTCCTTCGAATGATTTTTGAGAAGGCTGCGATAGAGTAGTACAGGAAGCTTCCCTTAAGACTCCTCGAGGCCAGACCGGCAGTATGGAGTTGACACGGGAAGTTTTGTCATGCACCGTCTGGTGCATGACTGCACCCTGTACAATGATGAACAGGGCTTGTCGTATGAATGTGAGAGATTACAAGGATACAAAGAGCAGAAGAGATGCGCTTGAGAAAGAGCTGGATGTACAACTTCCCCATATTGCCTCATATACTAAGGATCTAGAAATAGCTACCACCAAGAATTGTGAGAATATGATCGGCGCAGCGCAGATTCCGCTCGGGATAGCTGGACCACTGAGAATTTCATCCGCCAGATTGGCGGATCAAATTTCCAATGATGAAAATGTCGTTGTGAGGACCCGCCAGGCAAAGCCCTATCGGCTGGCGGGGACGAAGCAATCTCTTACAAATGAAGAGTTTTTAAGAGATCGCGTCGCTGACGCTCGCGATGACAGCATCAGTGATTACTATTTACCCCTTGCAACCACAGAAGGTGCGCTTGTGGCGTCGATTAGTCGGGGATGTAAGGCAATTACAGAGGCCGGTGGGGCAATTGTTGACATTCATAAGATTGGCATGACGCGTGGACCGGTGTTTTACACGGGATCAATTAAGCAGATGACGAAACTGTACGAGTTTATTAAGAAGCATGAAGCAAGAATCAATAAGCAAGCAGAGTCAACGTCGCATCATTTGAAATTGAAAAAGATGATGGTGAAGAGTTTGCCGAATTACACGTTTCTTCGTCTAGTCTACGATACTGAGGATGCGATGGGGATGAATATGGCAACGATTGCGACGCAAGCCGCTGTCGAGTTTATTGAAAAAGAAACTGGGATTCCATGTCTTTCGGTTGCAGGGAATTTCGATGTCGATAAAAAACCCGCGTGGCTTAACTCGATTGAGGGGAGAGGGATGAAGGCGTGGGCTGAAATTGTTTTGCCAAAAGAAGTTGTTGCCGATGTTCTGAAAACAACGCCGCAGAAGTTTTTTGATGTTTGGCTTGCGAAGGTGATGCTTGGATCAGCTGTCTCAGGATCGATAGGATTTAACGCGCATATCGCGAATGTGATCTCTGCACTCTTTGTCGCGACAGGCCAAGATCCAGCACATGTCGTTGAGGGGTCTTTGGGAATTACAACTGCCAAGGTTTTGAAGAATGGCGATCTCTATGTCGGGGTCTTTCTTCCGTCTCTTCTTGTTGGTACAGTAGGTGGAGGAACAAGTTTACCTACGCAAGGGGAGGCCTTGCGAATTCTCGGTGTTTCAGGTGAAGGAAAAGTCGAGGAATTTGCTGGGATTGTTGCAGCAGCGTGTCTGGCGGGAGAGATATCGCTCCTTGCAAGTTTGTCTGAAGGAAGTCTAGCGGAATCACATAAGAGACTCGGGAGAGAAAAATGATCATTGTTTCATTGTTAAATTGTTCCATTGTTGACCAAGTTCTTAGCAATAGAGCAATGAAGCAATGTAACAATTGGAGGGAAACAAGTTCTCGACTCGTCACTACTTGTGACTCTCTCGAACAATAAAAAGATTATGGTAGGAATAGTCAGTTACGGTACATACATTCCAAAATATCGCATCAAAATAGAGGATATCGCAGAGGCATGGCAGAAAAATCCTGCGGACATTATCGACGCGATGCGGATAAAGGAAAAAGCAGTCCCGAACACTGATGAGGATGCTATCACGATGGGTGTTGAGGCGACAGTCCGCGCGCTCAAGACAGTGGATCTTGACCCGAAAAAACTTGAAAGTGTTTACGTCGGTTCAGAGAGCCATCCCTACGCGGTGAATCCGTCAAGCACGATTATTGCAGAGGCATTGGGGATGGGAAATAGTTACATGGCTGTTGATACAAAATTTGCCTGCAAGGCCGGGACAGCCGCGCTGCAAGCGACAGCAGGGCTTATCGTAAGCAAACGCATACGGTACGGTCTTGTCATCAGCTCTGACACAGCGCAAGCAAAACCCCATGACGTATTAGAGTACTCGGCTGCAAGTGTTTCTGCCTCCTATATTCTCGGAGGAGGCGATGATGTCATTGCGACTATTGAAGGGACTTCTTCATTTTCCTCAAATACCCCTGATTTTTGGCGTCGTGATGGGGTGAGATACCCTTCTCATTTTGGTCGTTTCACAGGTCAGCCAGCATACTTCGCGCATGTTTTGGGTGAGGGGATGCAATTGTTGGATGAGTTGAAGATGAAGCCTCAGGATTTTGATTATTGCGTGTTTCATATGCCAAACGGTAAGTTTCCACGAGCCGCCGCAGCAAAGCTAGGATTCACAAAAGAACAACTTCTTCCCTCACTCACTGTTGATAGTGTCGGCAATCCATATACGGCATCAGCGCTCCTTGGATTGGCAGCAGTTCTCGATATTGCAAAGCCGGGAGCGAAAATTTTCTTTGTGTCTTACGGATCAGGGGCCGGATCTGACGGGTTTATTTTCGAAACGACGAAGCATCTGAAAGACTTCCAGAAAAAGACGCTGCCGGTTGTGAAGCAAATTGCTCATAAAGAATATATAAGTTACTTGGAGTATTTACAGAAGACGCACAAGCTGTAGCCTATGGCGTATGGCTAATCACTTATAGCAACGGGAGACGTATTTGTCATTCTGAACTTGTTTCAGAATCTGGAAAAGATCCCGAAATAAATTCGGGATGACATTAAATTAACGACTATGAAAATTTCAATAATTGGTGCGGCGACGACAAAGTTTGGGGAGTTATGGAATAGTTCACCCCGTGAACTTGCTAAAGAGGCATTTTCGAGTGCGATTACGCAGGCGAATGTTGACGCAAAAAAAATTGAAGCACTTTACGTCGGCAATATGCTTGGCGGGTTACTGGGTCACCAGGAAAATATTGGTTCTTTTTATGCCGAAGAATTAGGGCTGGCACCAGTCCCGGCATTTCGTTTGGAAGCGGCGTGTGCATCAGGTGGTGTCGCTTTGCATAACGCTATAAATAGTATCAAGGCTGGACTCTACAAAACCGTTGCTGTTTTAGGTATTGAGAAGATGACTGATGCAGGCGGGGATTTGGTTGCATCTGCCCTCATGGCTGCTGGATCTGATGAGGAGAGAGGGTCAGGAATCACGTTTCCTGGATTATATGCATTGATGGCACAAGCGTATATGGCTCAGTACAAAATCTCGGAGCAGGATCTTGCGGAGGTTGCAGTGAAGAATCACTATCACGGATCGTTCAATCACAAGGCACAGTTCAGATTTCCTGTCACTGTTTCGGATGTGATGAAAAGTAGCAGGATTGCTGATCCACTAAAGTTACTGGATTGTTCGCCGGTAACCGATGGTGGAGCGTGTTTGATCATCACAAGTGATGGGGCGCTTATGTCCAAAAAAGGTGTTTCAATCGTTGCGAGTGAAGTAGGGACTGATACGCTTGCACTTCATAAGAGATCATCGTTTACCTCACTTCGTGCAGCAAAAGAAGCTGCCAAACGGGCATATGCGAAAGCTGGGGTTTCAGCAGAGGACATTGATGTTGCTGAAGTGCATGATTGTTTTAGTATTGCAGAGCTTATCGCACTTGAGGATTTGGGATTTTCAGAAGTTGGAAAGGCTGCGGGGGACGTAAAGAAAGGGAAGTTTACAAGGGGCAAAGGCAGGACAATCGTGAATCCTTCGGGGGGTTTAAAAGCATGTGGCCATCCGGTCGGTGCAACCGGAATTAAGCAAGCTATTGAGATTTATGAGCAGCTCATGGGAACAGCTCGTGACAAGCAGTCTGTAAAGAATGCAAAGATTGGTTTGGCACATAATGTCGGAGGATCGGGAGCAATAGCGACGGTACACATCTTTAGGAGAATATGAATGTCAAATGTCCAATGACAAATATCAAATATCAAATATAAAATGGTTTTTATTGGATATTGGATATTGGTAGTATTTGACATTTTTCTATGATCACAACACCCGTCAAACTTTGGAGAAGAGGAAAAAAACTGGTCAACCATATCGGGAAGACTGGCACGCTTTTGCACTGGACAATTGTTCGTGTGCCGCCGAAGCATTTTGCTGACCAGGCGCCCTATCCTGTCGGTATTGTAAAACTCGATGATGGGGAAATGATGGTCGGGCAGATTGTCGATTGGAGTGAGAAGGATTTGAAATCTGGTAGAGAAGTCGTCGCCGTCATGCGGCGTATCACCCATGAAGACGCCGAAAACATCATCCCCTACGGCATCAAGTTTAAACCTGTTTAGCCTCAAATTATCTTCAGTAATCTTCACCTACATTGGCTAAAATTGACTGGCTAGACAAGCTGTGTTAGGATTCGGGCGTGAAGAGTGAGGTTTGTCCTATGAGTCCGGTGCAAACGCTTTTTTTTGGTATCTGCATTGAAAGCGGCGTTGAAGAGAAAAAACAAAGCGTCGACTTCTGTCAATTTCCAGAGTCTCCTCCTGAAATAGCTGCAAAGACGTCTATTGCAACTCGTATCGCAGAGAGTATTTCACCGGATGGGACGCGAAGAGCAGTTTTGCGAGGTGCGGCATTAGCGGTAACGGGAATCATAGTCGCAACTGTGCATCCCGAGATTGGATTACCAATGACTTTTTTCGGTGATGCACATGCATATTGGGCAAAAGTGCGCTTCAGAAATGCATTCAATAAGCGTTCACTATTTTCAGATGGATGAGGTTTACCCCTTCATATAAGCGCTGCATTGCGGGATTATAACGAGGAGGAAGCGGTGCTCGCAAATCCAAGAGGAAGCAGTATACTCAAGACAGAGATGAGTAAAGAAGGCGAATCTGATGCAGATCTGTTGCGAGCAAGTGGTCCTGCATGGATGCAACACTCATTGCTGGGAGAAGCGATGTCGAATCAAGATAGAATTATTCCAGAGGTATTTCGTCGGATGGAGGGCACTCTTCCTTTTGGCGAAGAATCTGCAAGGATGCGACGCGCTGAGGTAGCAGTAGAAGAGTTAGTTGAAGCTGACTTCTCGCATGCGAGGGTTTCGAGATTCAGATCGGCGCTTGCAGAGAATATAGTTGCAAAAATTGCACATGGTAATGCTCCTCTCTCCGGAAGATTGAGCGCTGCCTCTTCGCCTCAAGTGCAAGAGACGAAAGCTCCAGTGCAAGAAAGTGCTCCTACGAGATAGCTTTTCTCACGTATTTCTGGGGCTTTTGGGGACGCTTTTGGGGACGGTCCTAGAAGGTGCCGTCCAGACAGTCCGTATATGCAACAATTTATTATTCAAACTTTGGCTTCTCACTCTCCAAGCGTTGCAAAGAATGTTGTCTATATGGATTGTCAGAGCAATCTTTTCTAGGACCGTCCCTAAGGTGTCCCTAAGGTCAAAGTGCGCTTTAGAAAGACATTTTACGCTACGGTCTCATAACTTTAAGATATTGTGTCCCTTCCAGAGTCGTAAGATATCCCACAGACCTCAATCGTTCGCGAAGTGCCTCAAAACTGGTTTGCGGAAGATTTTGATGCTTTGTGTACTCTGTCTGTCCCAGTGTTTTTTGTCTATCAATGAAGACATGTTGTACTTGTGGTAACGTTAATAAATCGATCGTTGCATCTTCAACGCATCCTTCAGTGTACTCACCTGCAATGATTATTGCTGTGTCACTCATGATCGCAAAACCTCTGCCTGAAAGGCGTCTTTCTAGCATGTGTGACGACACATCTTCACGCGCGATATTCTCGCCGAGAAGCACATTATCCTTGAATGCTGTTTCTCTTTTACATTGCTTATAGAGGTCAAGTCCCGACGGCGTATTAGGGAATAGTGTCTCCACTGTTCTCACTGCCCGTACGAATCTCTTGAAATCCCCGCAAGAGGGGCCACTATTCGGGATAACAACCAACACATCTTTCGGAGACCGGGGAAGAAAATCAGTGAATACAGCACGGCAAAATGTATTTCGAGCACGTCTCGTGTGTTTGTTATAAAGAATAGTTGATCCAAACTGAGCATCGAGTGGATGGACGAGTACGAAAAGTGTGCCGATTGGAATGTGGGAGATGATTTCGGCTCCTTCAGGTGAGACGGTCGGTTCTCTTTCATGAACTTCTTGCATTTTGGGATTATAGCAAAGCGAAGAACAACAAGAGGCTTGGATTTGAAATTGACCTATAGTTATGTTATATCCCGATTATGTCTCATCCTGAAACTGGTTTTAGTGGAAATGGGGATGCTTCTCGGACTTCTGAAGCTGATCCAACTCCTCCTGTCGTCTATGTCGAGACTCCTTTAGGTAAAATACCCGTTGTCTCCTTTGGGACGACGCCTCAGACTCAACATCCAATACCAGTAGATTTGCAAGAATCACTCTCGACCCAGTCACTGTCAAGAGGTGAAAAAGTAGTTGTAGCTTTTGAAATAGTAGCGATGGGTGCTGGAGCGGTAACGGATGCTTTTGCAGCCTTTTTATTATTCGTAGGGCATGAAGGAAGCGCAGGAATTGCGGGCGTAATAGGTACGACAGCATTTTTTGAGGGTTACAATCGAGTCCACAAGAGAGCACGGAACTAATAGTTATTTTTCACAATGCTGCTTCCCGTGTGTTGCTCCATAAAATGTCCAAAGTTTATCAAACTCAGTGGATTTTGGGAGATTGATTCCATTCCGGTTTTCGCCTGTGAACATGCTATAATTTACGTGCATGAAGCAGATTACAGTCTCAGTGCCTGGCAAAGTCTTTCTCATGGGAGAGCATGCTGTCGTGTACGGCAAACCGGCGCTTTATGCTGCTATTGATAAGCGTTGCAAAGTAAGGCTCACCCCAAGGACAGATAAAAAAATCCAGATCGTAGCCGAGAATTTCCAAAAGGATATTACCCTGACAACAGATGGGGTGATGGAGAAGACATACGTTGCCCAAAAGGCATGGGAGAAGTTTCAGAAAGAAAATAAGGTAGATATTCTGAAAGATATTACTAAAGATCCGATGGATTATCTCGTCATCGCAGTAGGGGAGACGCTTCTTTATTATGGCATTCCACCCAAAACGGGTTTTTCACTCGAAATTACTTCCGACATTCCAATCGGTAGCGGTCTAGGGTCATCAGCTGCGATTGCAGTGACAATTGCCTCCGCGATCACACTCTTTTTGGAAAAAGAAGTTGACAAATACAGGATTCATGAAATCTCAGTTCTCGTTGAGCGGAAAAAACATGGTAACTCGTCAGGTGGGGATCCTGCGGCAGTTAGTCATGGTAACCTCGTGTGGTTCCGAAAAGAGTCAGATATTCTCAAAGTGATTCACCCCATACCATTTGGTGTTTTAGATCCCATAGCATCAAACTTTTATCTCGTCGATACTGGAATTCCAGAGGAATCAACTGGAGAAATGGTACAAGCCGTGCGACAGATGTATAACCAGAAAATCGAATTTGTCAGTAATGTCTTTAATGATCTTGAGAAGTTGACGAGGGATATGGTCATTGTTTTGAAGAATAATCATGAAGATGATCTTATCGAGCTGATTCGACAAGGTGAGCGAAACTTAGAGCATCTGTCAGTCGTTTCAGACCATGTAAAAGCGATAATTCGCGATATTGAAAAATCTGGTGGTGCTGCAAAAATTTCCGGGGGTGGAGGGAGAACTCGAGGGACTGGTAATTTGCTGGTGTATCACAAAAACAAGAAAGCACTTGAGGAAGTACTCCGTAAATACTCCTTGCAGCCTCTCGTAATCCGTCTCGGCGCACCGGGATTGACAATACATTAAATTCTTACAATATTCTATTTACTTACGGAATTCGCGCAAAATTTCTCAATTGAGAAAAATTGCGTGGTTTATTAGACGCATTTTCACTCAGCTCTTAAATCCGGTACAATTGATCCTATGATGAGAACGATTACCGTATCAGCTCCTGGGAAACTCATGCTTTTTGGGGAACATGCTGTCGTATATGGACACCCATGCATCGTGACAGCAGTCGGGCAACGATTGTTTCTTACAGTAACACGAGACACGGGACACGTAACAAGTAGGAAAAATACATTGCAAATAGAGGCGCCGGATGTTCAGGTGGCGAATTACACGAAGCCGCTTGAACATCTTGGGAAGGGGGATATTCCCAAAGGCGCGAGGTTTATTGAGTTTGGGGTGAAGAATTTCCTTGCTCATCAAGGAGTCTCCTTACTAGGAGACTCCTTGAAAAGAAGTATAGGAATAAGTACACGATCTGAATTTTCTTCTCAATTTGGGTTTGGCTCTTCCAGCGCATCGGCCGTTTGCGTGATAAAAGCGCTTTCAGAATTGTTTGAGATCGCACTTTCCAATAAAGATATTTTTGATCTTGCGTATAAAACAGTCCTTGATGTTCAAGGGAAAGGCTCTGGATTCGACGTCGCGGCTGCGATTTACGGCGGGACATTGGGGTATGTCGCAGGGGGAGAGGTTATCGAGTCCTTA
>JACPGQ010000053.1:13170-13694 GCA_016188975.1 Candidatus Levyibacteriota bacterium
TTGCCGTTAGTCATCGGATATAGTGAGATCAAAGCAGATACCGTCTCACTCATCGAAAAAGTCGCTGAGAAAGCGAAAAGAGAGACAGATGTTGTTGAGAACATCTATAATATTATGGAGAAGATCGTCAGGCTTGCAAGGCCACGCCTTGCGGAATCAAACTGGCAGAAATTAGGGGCATTGATGAATGAGAATCAAACGCTACTACAATCACTTGGGGTGAGTACTGAGAAACTTGATGCTATGATTAATGCAGCAAATAACGCGGATGCCTATGGGTCAAAGCTTTCCGGGGCAGGTGGAGGAGATTGTATGATTGCACTCGCGGCAAACAGTACAAAGCAAACAGTACAAAGAGCGATTGAGAAGGTAGGTGGAGAAATTATTGAAGTTGAGACAAATGTGGGAGGAGTGAGAGTAGAGAAGTCTTGACAACCGTACAAAATAATATATACTATGAGTCATGTCTATATCACAAGTCGAGCGACAACCAGGACAACAGACTCCTTCTCTTATAGAGGACT
>JACPGQ010000056.1 GCA_016188975.1 Candidatus Levyibacteriota bacterium
CCGCATTTATAAATTCTCTAAACAAGTTTTCCGTACGCAATCCCCACAATGGCTCGGAAAGTGACAAACCGACTTTCTTGCTTACCCGCTTGGCAAACGCATAGCAATTCCTCACGTGAATATCGCCAAACACGAGCGCATCGACATTTCCTCGTACGTTGTGCAGTGCTGCAACGTACTCGTTTTCATAGTCGATGCCGGACGTCTCCTGCTGCACCAATCGAATACCAAGTGCTTGCGCCTGCATGGCTACAGTCTCTTTTCTGACCCCATGAAATCGCACTCGCTCGAAATCATCAGAGATCGTGTTGAAAAGATACTTGATGCGATAGCCTTTTTGTATCGCTTTGTAAAGAGCCAGGCAGCTGTCTTTTCCACCGCTAAAAGATACGACGCTAGAGCCTCTTTTCTGCCTGTGTTTTTGCATGCGAACCAAGAATCATTTGAAACAATGCGTAACCGCCAAAGAGAACGCCAACGTAGAGGAAATCGCCAATCAATGTATTTCGGAAAAATGGCAGGCCCATGATGTACGATTGCAGCAGTCCTTCAAGTGTCCTGGAATACAGCGTCCCCATTAACCATACGCCGAAGTTGGTGATGAGAAAAAAAAGGACCGACACGAAAGGCATGGTGCTATGGAAGCCCAGGAAGAGGTCTGAAACAAACAGCGCGAGAAGAGGAATCGCAAGAGCAAAACGTTTATCAAGGTATGCGCCGCCGAAAAGCGCCATTGCCGCAATCGGCGCGACATTGGGATGATGCGGTAACAATCGTAACGCTACCGCAGAAATGATAATTAGTATTGGAGTTAACATCTTCGTTGTTCTCATAGTCAGTCTATACGAATGTATCCGAATGGAAATAATCCTTATACATCCGAATTATTCGGATTAATTCGGACTAATAATATTCGGATAAATTAGTATCTCTCAATCTTCCACTCAATCAAATCACCATCCTTTGTGATGTACTCAGATGGCCCTACCTCTGCCATCTTGCCATTCACATAAAACGCCCAGAATTCTTTTTTCGCATCATCTGCTCTCCGACTGTTAATCGAAACAACTAAGCCTGAGTTGTTTTGCTCAGTTTTTGTTTTTTCTTTTAGAAGAGAAAGAGCGTCCTTCCCCTCGTTGCCTTTGTATGAAAATGTATCAACTGCGTTAGTTTTCTCAGAAACAACAGTAACTTTTTCATCTCTTGGAACACTCTGATTTTTCTGGAGAAGAAACGTTCCTAGTCCCACATTCACGACCAATACGAGTGCAACAGCACTAATAGTGAGATAAAAAACATTTCGTTTTGCTTTTTTACTAGCTGTAATTGTCTTTTCTTCCATAAAAAAACTCCTCGCCGCGAGAAGCAAAATAATCATTCTCCTGCACGGGAACTTGTGTAAACAAAGCTCGTTTTCTGTCTGTATCGCGTCAAACGCGATTTCACAGTAGCGGCACTGAGAGGGAATTCCACCCTACTTACCGAAACTTTGTTTTAGGATTATATCATAAGGAATTCGGATCAATTCGGACTAATCATTCGGATATATTCGGATTTCAGCATTCGGAATATCCGCAGCTATAGCATTTCTTGCATCCTTCTTCGTAGGCAAAACTGGCAGTACCGCACTCTGGACAGATATCAAACAGATTGGTGTGCGGGGCTGATGCTGAAGTAACTGCAAGAGGTAGCTGCTTGGAGGTTTCCTCTACCTTATCATTTGATATTCCGTGGCCGTTACTTGCGCTATGCACCGTGCTGCCATTATTCGTTCCGTTTGCCGAAGACATCTGAGGCTGGCTGAGTACTTCCTGCTCAATTTTTTTATCAACGACCTTGCCATTGACTGCAAAGCCGAAGTGCTGCGCCAGAATCCTGGCTATCGCATCAGGGAATGACCTGACCCTATTTGGCCCAAACCCGACGCTTCGTGCACCACCAATCCCTGAAAGCTGCGCCACAACTTGGCGAATCCTCTCAATTGGCGGCAACATACCGTTGAGACGAAGGTTGAGGGAAATCATCCGCCCTAAGGCATCTGCCATAGCGCTCACGTCTGATCCGGTTTTTCCGATCGTAATGAACACTTCAAATGGTTGCTTATCATCCGTATGGTTAACCGTCACGTACGTCTTACCCATGGGCGTCTCCAGCTGATAGGTTGAGCCTTCAATTCTCTGAGGACGCGGGAGAACAGAAATCATCGGCAGCGCAGGCTGTATTGGTTTCTCTTCCTGTGCTGGAGGATCTCCCTTCTTCTTCGTATCAACCCGTTCAAGTACTCCAAGGCGCGAACCATCACGCATGTAGGTGACGCCTTTGAGGCCATAATCATAGGCTGCCATGTAGAGGGTTTTGACATCCTCAACCGTGTGTGAGTTTGGCGCGTTCACGGTTTTGGAGATTGATGAATCAATGTATTCCTGCGCCACAGCTTGGACGCGGACATGCTCAAGAGGTGTAAGGTCATTGGCGCTGGCGAAATACTCTGGTTTCTCCTCATTGGGGTGGGCCTTTCGCCACTCGTCAAAAAGCGGATGGTAAATGGTGTGCTCCCCTATCCTATCGCGCCTTAGAAAAACGAACTCGTAAACAGGTTCTACGCCCGATGAGACACCTGAGATAAGACTTGTCGTGCCAGTAGGTGCGATGGTGAGAAGGACTGCGTTGCGGATCCCTTGCTTGGCGATTTTTTTCTGCAGGTCGTTTGGCAGTGCCTTGATATGGTAGCCTTCAAGATACTTCTTCTTATCAAACTTAGGAAATGCGCCTTTCTCTTTTGCAATGTCTGATGAAACGCTATACGCGTTATTGCGAAGTGTCTCAAAGATTTTCTGTATGACAGGGAGCGACTCATCAGAGCCGTATTTGACCTTCATCTTGATGAGCGCATCCCCAAGTCCCATGATCCCAAGACCGGTTCTGCGGATTTCTTTGGCGCATTTTTCATTCTCCGGGAAGAAATAGTATGTCTGGTCGATGACGTTATCAAGCATGCGCATCGCGACTCGCACGTCCTTGCCAAATTCCACGAAATCAAACTCCCCCTCTTTATCGTTTGCGAGGTCATCTCCCTTGACATACGCAGACAAGTTCATCGCTCCCAAATTACACACAGCCCACGCCCCAAGGGGTTGTTCACCACATCCTCGCGAGACGATGCCTTCAGTTATCCATGTATCTGATTCTGGCTCATATAGATCATAAACCTTCTCTGTCCCTTCATGTTCAATTGATACAATTCTTGTAAGCCAAGTATTGCCGGTAAGAGCAAATTCATGCTGAGCTTTCTTAAGTCTTGCCTGCTTATCAGGATGAGACAAAACAATCTGCTCTGCAAAAGTTTTCATTCCTGCGCCAGAAACAATAACTTCATATTGCTGGTGCCTTGAAGTAATAATCCGATCTCCAATATGACTATCTGCTACTTTCTTTATTGTTGCAATTCGTCCATGAATACCAAACGACAACAACACTCGTCGTAAGTCTAATGCAAGCTGCTTACTTGTCGTCTTAAAGCGCAAGAAAGGATGATTGCTAGAAAGATCTAAATTCCCATCAGTACTGAAAAGTCCGTCTAACAAGCCTACCAAGAAGTCTCTATTTGAATTCTGATACTCAAGTGGAATTCTTTTCTCATAAGAATAGGCTGGGGTAAGAAGAGATTGTCGGACTAATAAAGCCGCACCGGTAGAGCTCTGAACCGTAAGGTTCCCTGATCTACTATGCAAAGCGGCATTAAGACTCACTGTGTTCGTGGAGGTTTTTTGCAGTACATTTCTTACAGTAGCAACCCATTCTTTCTCATCCGTATCGACAGCAACTTTTACAACATGGCGATTGATTGATTTTTCTGTAATACACCCGTCCCCCAAGAGCAGTCCTACAAAAAATCCATACTCTTTATCACTCCATCCTGCAGGCAAATCCGCAACTGGATTATTTGGCATAGCACCCGGTGCAACACGAACCATATCTCCTACCTCAAGCTCTGCAAGAGTAAGTTGAGAAAATCGTTTATTTGCTGAATTTTTTGCTCGACCCTCGTGTTTAATTGCATGAAATTGATGCGCTGCAGTTGCTCGAAGCTCAGCTCCGTCAGAAAACTTTATACGAAAAACTGGCCGATCCTCATAAACTTCAACCCTATCAACCGTACCAGCACCAAGCACTGTCTTTATTTGTTCACCCACCTGAACCTCATCGACACGTCTCCATCCATTGACCGTTGCCACGAGCGTATCACCAGTTAGGCAAGGATTTGTGGCGATCAGACGCTCGAAATACGCTGTATTACTGCGTTTATTTGAGCGCTCCATGAAATGAAGCCCTGGTTCAGCAGAACGCCATGCAGCCTCACAAATAAGATCCCAGAGGTAGCGGGCTTTGATCGTCTTGTAAACTTTCACTTTTTTCTTCATCGAAAGCCACTTGTCAATCTCACCATCCCATTTTGCGTCGTACTCAGGATCATCAATGTCAGGATAAATAAGATCCCAGTCTTTATCCTCTTTCACTGCCTCCATGAACTTGTCAGAGACACACACTGAGAGATTGGCGCCATTTATTTTTGAGAGGTCCTGTTTGACTGTTATGAATTCCTCAACATCCGGATGCCAGTCCCAAAGCATGAGCATCGTCGCGCCCCGTCTGGTACCTCCCTGCTGCACAACATCGTGTGTGGCATAAGAGAAAAGCCCAGCCCACGTCACAGGCCCAGAAGACATACCATTGACCTTCTTCACGCGCGTGCCTCGTGGCCGAAGCGATGAAAGATTGAGTCCTACGCCACCAGAGCGTGACTGGATCTCAACGAGCTGTTTTAGGGATTCTAAAATCCCTTCACGGGAGTCTTTAGGAGATGGAATCACAAAGCAGTTGAAGTAGGTTACTTGGTAATTGGTCCCTGCACCTGAGAGAATACGGCCGCCTGGAACAAACTTGAAATCCTCCATGACACGGTAAAACTCCTTCTCCCACTTCTTTCGTTCACGTGCCTTCTCGTTTCTGGCAATACCACCTGCCACCCTCTTCCACATCTCCTGGGGTGTATGCTCCAAAAGCTTCCCATCCTTATCTTTAAGGGCGTATCTGTCTAAAAATACTTTCTTCTGCAAATCGTTCATAGAAAAATAAATGATTGTTACTATTATTTTATTGTTGAATTGTTAAAAATCGTTCTTAGCAATGTAGTAATTTAACAATGTAACAATTTATTTAGTAAGTCTTTTTACTTCTTTTTCAAAATCTTCCAAATCCACAAACCGTTTAAAGACACTCGCGAAACGGATGTAGGCGACTTTATCCATCCTCTTCAGCTTCGCTGCAACCATCTGCCCGATCCTTTTACTCTCTACCTCCACTGAGTCAGCACCCTTTAGCTCCCTTTCAATCTCAGTCACTGCCTTGTCGACTTCTGAAAGAGGCACCGTTGTCTTCTCGACTGCTTTCAACAGTCCTGAACGAAGCTTGTTCCTGTCAAACTGCTCACGTCTCTTATCTTTCTTAATGACCATGAGGTAGATGTTCTCTACCCTCTCATATGTCGTGAAGCGCTTCTCGCACTTCTGACATGCGCGCCTCCGTCTGATCGCATCCAGATCCTCGCTCTCTCTCGTCTCAACAACCTCTGATTCTTTGCTTCCGCAATATGGACAGTGCATACATAAAGAATGTCAAATATCAAATGTCTAATATCCAATTCTTAAGAAATTCTTTATTTGACATTTGTCATTGGAAATTTGACATTTCGTCTTCACACGCTAGATTTAGTGTCGAAGAAAATCATATGACGCTACATCTGTTCCGTCAACTAGAAATAAGTATAACAAAAAACATCACATTTTTCATCAGCTTCTCCTAGCAATCCAAACGAAAATTATCACTTTTTTTCGTTTTTCCCGATACAATATCATCCACAAAAAGAATCCTTTTGCCATCCATCATAAACACATTTTGTATCCATCGATGATGGATTACACTCTAGGTATGGTACAAAGCTACTTGCCAAGATGAGAGGAAACTGAGGCTATGCTGAGATGTTGAGTGCTGAAAGTGCTAGTTTGACACTTTCTTCGGGGTTGTGATCAAACGTATTAATTACCAAATCGTAATAGGAGGGATTGTAATATACCCACTCAGTGTTCCCTGCAGCATACATCTTCCGCCACTTCTCCAAATCATTTTTTTCCCGCTCCACGACCTCTTGCTTGGCTTCATCAACTGAGACGTGCTCACGATTTACCAATCGATCAATACGAATAGCGGCTTGATCGACACCGTTCCTGTCTTCACAAACTACCAGAATCTTAAAAACACCGTCTATATTTTGGGCGTTAAATCCAGCAAGTTTCGTTTCAAGGATAACATCGCTATCTTCACGAAGGATTTTTTTCAGCTGCTCATCAAATAGCATATCTTCTTCATCTGGACGCAGATCTGTATCTTTTGGATCAAGTCCCATTTTCTTGCGTACTGCCTCCCAGAAAATCTCTCCTCCTTCTAAGTGTTTCCACCCAAAAAGCTTTGATAAACTCTTTGCAAGCGACGTTGATCCGGCACCAATCCTTCCTGAGATAGTGACAATGCGGACTCCTGGTATTTCAATCGGCTTATTCAGCATAAGTTACTTAAGTGACCTAGGTAACCTAAGTCACTTATCAAGAAGCTTCTTCCCCACCATCACAACCTCTTCCACCAACCGGGTTGCGTACCCGTACTCATTGTCATACCACGCAATTACCTTGACCATGTTACCACCAACGACCTGCGTCAAAGATAAATCGACAATCGATGAGTACGGGCTGCCGATGATATCGGATGAAACAATCGGATCCTCAGTAACTGCCAAAATACCTTCATAGTCAGGACTCAACGCAGCTTTCCGTAAGCTATCATTTACCTCCTCTTTACTTGTCTCTCTTTTCAAAAGAAAGGTAAAATCAGAAAGAGACCCGACTGGCACAGGCACACGAAGCGCGAGGCCGGTAAAAATATCTTTCAATTCAGGCATTGCCTTGGCAGCGGCTTTTGTCGCTCCAGTTGTGGTTGGGATGATATTTAAGCCAGCTGCTCTACTTCGTCTATAATCCTTATGTCCCCCATCATGAAGCCTCTGATCAGATGTGTACCCGTGTACAGTCGTCATCATCGCCTTTTCAATGCCAAAAGTATCGTGTATTACCTTTGCGACTGGTGAGATACAGTTGGTGGTACATGATGCATTGCTGATGATCGTCTCGCCACTGTATTGCTTATCATTGATACCAAGAACATATGTTGGAATAACTTGTCCTGAGCTTGTCGAAGGATCTTTGGCAGGAGCTGACATAATAACAGCCTTAGCACCTGCCGTCAGGTGCCCTTGCGCCTTCTCAGCTGTCAAAAGTTTACCAGTACACTCCAAAACGACATCAACGTTGTTGTCCTTCCACGGAAGAAGCGAGGGATCTTTTTGCGAATAGACTGGTAGCTCTTTACCGTTGACGACCAGTGTGCCGAGAAAATCAGGTTTTGCTGTATCTTGATTTGGAATGACACTGAGTGAATAAGGGAAAATGCCGTAAACTGAATCGTACTGCAAAAGGTACATCCACCCCTTAAGGTCTGTTGAGGAACCGGCGTTGAGGGCAACGACTTCAATATCTGAAGCAAAATTTTCCACAATGATCCGATGTGCTACTCTCCCTATTCTGCCATAGCCATTTATCGCAACCCGAACCATACTATGAGTATAATCCTAACTGTATTCCTCTGACAAGTAGCTACCCAAGATCTATTTTAATCGTGAACAATTGACATAAATCATGACTTATAGTATACTAAGCTATTAGATATTTCCTACAATCCATTTCCTAATTCTTACGTCAGTTTGCTATACTTTACATTCTATGGAACGCGCTGAATTTCAACCGCCATCTGAAACACCAATTCGTCCTGCACTCCTTCTCCAATCAGGAATACGGTTTATTATTGTCCCAGGAAAAGGAGTAGAACTAAAACTAAATCCAGACACACAGACTCATGAAGTCGTCGCAACTGAAGCCAGCGAGCTTGCTGCCGCTGCCTTGGGCTTGGTACATGAAACAAACTCAGCTCGTCCAGAATTTGAGAATCTTACAGCAATAGTCTCTGGTAAATTTACGGTCTCGAGAAAAGAGCTTAAGAAAGTACAATTCATCGGTCCAAAAACTACAGAGGCTGAAGCTATGTCAACGATAGCACAACGAGTTGGCAGTGTTCCTCCCGCTGCTATTTGGGAGGATCATAATGCAACATACACTGAAGAAAACGCAATAAATGCGGCAAGAATGCTCGCAGGAGAAGACACAGAGGGGACTGTTGCAACAATTACCGATAAACGTCATCGACTAATTGTGCTTCGGCGCTTACGAGCCCATGGAATCAATGTCCAACAAGCAATGCTCTTTGAAGACATACTGCGAGATGAACCAGACTACGCAGGGAGAATTAGAACATATGAGGAAAATGCAGGTAGAATACTATTAAGAGTATCAGGTCTAGTGTACTTGGGTGCTTACGAAACCAGACTGGGACGAAGCGCAATGCATTGGAGAGCTGAGAATACAAGAGGTGAAGGCAAGCTTGCACCAGTATTTCAAGAGGAGCTTGTCGCTAATCAGTAAACTCTTGAACAAACATCTTTCCATAAATGCCGCCATCCATAACACCTATGCCCACATGCCCGAAGTTTGGCGAGAGGATATTAGCCCTGTGCCCCGGACTATTCATCAAGCCTTGCATCGCAAGCTGGGTATTGGGAGCGAGTGCTAGATTCTCCCCAGCACTCAGGTAGCTGATGCCTGCCTTATCCATCCTGTCAAAAGGTGAGTTTCCTTGTCTATCAAAATGGGAGAAAAACCCTTCTTGGAGCATCGTTTTTGCATAAGACCTTGCGATAGTCCGAAGTACCGGATCCATAACAACCGGAGCAAGACCGTGGCGCTTGCGTTCCCTATTTACTCCAGCAAGCATTTCCTGTTCACTTGCTGGATCAGCAATAGGCTCTGACACGGTGAAACGAAGCGCCAACGTCTCATTGCTCTCAGGTTCAATAGTGAGAAAGTTCAGTGTCTCATGGAGTGCTCCGCCGAACACATCATTGAGCGTTTTTTCAGCTATCGCTGCGTGGGTGACGAGCCGTGAGCCGACGAGTGAGTTAGTAACCGCCTGCTTCAGAAGTGGAGACGAAGGAAGAGAGATAATGACAGTAAGAAGAAATGAGAGGATGATAAATGCCGACGCAATCCCGGGAAGAATCCCCAGATAGTGGTCAATTCCCGAAAAGCGCATCTGATACGCTTGCAGTATTCGCAAACGATATGCCTTGCGAAGCAAATAGCGAAAAACGAGACTTAAGACAATCTCCGTAACCAAAGCGATGACAAAAAAACTGATGGCATTTGAAACACCAGGAGGCAGAGAAAACTGCTCCGAGAGGAATGACCCAAGAATGCTGTATCCCTTGAGGGCAATAACAAATGACAAAAGAAAGCTCATGAGGTCAACACTCGCAAGGAGTAACCCAAGCACTATTCCTTCGTACGCGTAAAAGAGGATGACAAAAACGATAATAAAGTCAAGGTATGTAAGCCCAATTCTTGGGAACGGAATAGCCATGAGGAGTGATGAGAACTGTGCAAGAATCGTTTGCAGATCAAAAAACGACATACACTCATTATACCAACGATTTTACGAACTTGCCTTCGTGTTTGCGGGAAAATGAAGGTAAATGCTATCATGTGATGCATGAAGTCGCTGAGGAAAACGAGCCGCTGGCTTATCAAGCTTTACTGGATGATTCTTATTCCTCTTCTTTTTTGTCTCGCCTTCTTCTACATCTTCATCCTCAAAGACCTCCCTTCTCCAACTCGTCTTGCAAGTAACGCTCTTCCCCAATCAACCAAGATTTATGATAGAAACGGTACGCTTTTGTATACTATTTATGGCGAAAGAAACCAATCATTTATTCCTCTTTCAGAGATTCCAAAAAACGTTCAACAAGCAACAATCGCAATTGAAGATAAAGATTTTTACCGACACGGCGCAATTGATATCCGCGGCATTGTGAGAGCTGCCTATTCAACGCTCTTCCACCAAAATCTCCAAGGAGGCTCAACTCTTACCCAGCAGCTTGTGAAAAACACGCTTTTGACGCCAGAACGGACAATCCAACGAAAAATAAAAGAGGTCATCCTCTCCTTCATAACAGAGATGCTTTATTCAAAAGATCGTATTCTTGAGATGTATTTAAACCAAGTTCCCTATGGCGGAACATCCTATGGTATCGAGTCAGCATCACAAACCTACTTTGGCAAAAGAGCCAAGGACCTCACTCTTCCTGAGGCAGCCCTTCTCGCGGGACTTCCCGAGGCTCCCTCGACGTTTTCCCCTTTTGGCGCCTATCCTGAGCTTGGGAAAAAGCGCCAGGAACGGGTTCTGCAGAAAATGCATGAACAGGGGTATGTCACTGAGAAGGATCGTGATACAGCGCTAAAAGAACAACTGAAATTCCAGAAAATCTCATCTGTCATCAGGGCTCCTCACTTCGTCTTATATGTCAAAAAACTCCTCGAGGACCAGTACGGCAAAGAGCTTGTGGAAGAAGGCGGATTGACAGTTACCACAAGTTTAGACCTGCCAACCCAAGAGATGGCACAAGACGTCGTTGCATCAGAAGTGGCAAAGCTCAGAAACCTGCGTGTTAGTAATGGAGCTGCCCTTGTAACCAATCCCGGGACTGGAGAAATCCTTGCGATGGTCGGCAGCCGTGGGTACTTTTCTAAAGAAACAGACGGTAACGTCAACATAACGCTTCAGCGTTTGCAGCCTGGATCATCAATTAAACCGATTAATTATGCAGTCGGGCTTATCAAAGGCTATACCGCAGCAACACCGTTTGTCGACCAGGAGGTCTGTTTCCCCGCACCTGGCCAAAAACCGTACTGTCCAAAAAATTATGACGGACGATTTAGAGGAGCAGTGCAAATGCGCTACACGCTTGGCAATTCTCTCAATATTCCAGCTGTACAGATGCTGAAGCTCAATACTGTCGAGAGTATGATTGCAACCGCAACAGCAATGGGAATTACGACATTTAAAGAACCTGAAAACTATGGCCTCTCTCTGACTTTAGGAGGAGGAGAAGTACGCATGATTGATATGGCTGTTGCTTTTGGTGTTTTTGCCAACCAAGGGTATAGGATCGACCTTCAGCCAATTCTTAAGGTGACTGACAAACGGGGCAAGATACTCGAAGAGTACAAGCCTCCCAAAAGCCCGATTTTCGGCAAAAAAGTGCTTCCATCGGGTATTGCGTTTATTATCTCCAATATCCTTGCAGACAATGGTGCCCGGCTTGACGCGTTCGGGCCAACTTCAGAATTACGAATTGGTAATAAACCTGTTTCGGTGAAAACAGGAACAACTAATGACTATCGTGACAACTGGACGATTGGTTTTACGCCTGACCTCCTCGTTGCTGCATGGGTCGGAAATAATGACCATACGCCAATGAGCGGAATCGTCTCAGGCGTAACAGGTGCTGCACCCATCTGGCATGATATTTTTGAGAATCTCTTAGAAGGAAAAACGGTGGCACCACTCCTTCAGCCATCAACCGTCGTCGAGAAGTTTATCTGCATGCCTTCAGGACTCCTGCCTCCGCCCGAAGGGACGCCTGAGCGCTGCCCGACACGAAAAGAATTTTTCCTGAGAGGATCAGAGCCCAAACTTGTGGATCGCGGGAGGCAAAAAGTCTTCATAGACAAAAGCACTGGGGACCTGGCAAAACCAGGGCAAACTGACAATGTCGAAGAAAAAGATGAAATCATTGTAGAAGACCCACTCAATAACCAGTACTGTCTCACCTGTCCGCACCCTTCTCCGTCACCGACACCGGGACCATAAATGTAAATCCGAATTTCGAAATACGAAACTCGAAACAATACCAAAGCTCAAATTGTAAATACCAAAAAGTTTTTGTCATTTATCTTTTTCGTCATTTGAATTTGTTTCGACATTCGTGCTTTGGATTTCGAGTTTGATCGAAAAGCTTCTTTTCAAGCTGTTCTTGCTTGTGTATAATCGTCTCCACTCTGCCCCACACACCCACTCTTTTTTACAGATGATACAGTATGGAGCTTATACAGATCAGTATTTACTATCTCTTTGTTCTCCTCGTCCGTATTGGCGAAGGCGTCTTGTACATTATTGCTCTTCTTACTAAAGGCATTTCCCTTCTTATCTCACGTATCGTATTTCTCCTAAAAAGTATAAAAAATGTCATTCTTTTCTTCCTGAAGAGATTAATTAAAGCAGGAAAAACAGTTAAAAAATATACTCACCGTCTTATTCATCCAAAAAAAAGGATCTCACATAAAGAAAAACGACAAAAAGACCTCGCTCTCAAACCAGCATCCCCAAAAGCGAGGATTCGTTACTTTTTCTACGGAACATTCTTCTCACTTCTCTTCTTCTTCATCCCGATCGCGATCTTTCTTTTCCTTCAGGAGTTACCTAGTCCAAAAGCTCTCACGGCACGGCAGATTCCCCAAACGACAAAAATCTACGACCGAAATGGTGTCCTTCTGACGCAGATTTATGGCCCCCAGGACAGAACGATTGTTGCTCTCGCAGAGATCCCGGACAACCTCAAAAAAGCAACAATTGCCATAGAGGACAAAAATTTCTATACCCACCCGGGATTTGATGTCCAGGCAATCATAAGAGCTCTACGGGAAAATATCTCAGGGAGAAGTTTTCAAGGAGCGTCAACGATTACCCAGCAGCTCGTTCGTTCCTCATTCTTAACAAACGAGCCGGATATTGTTCGGAAAATAAAAGAGATTATTATCGCCTTCTGGACTGAACGGATTTACTCAAAAGACCAGATCCTTGAGATGTATTTCAACCAAATCCCCTACGGCGGCACGGCGTGGGGCGTTGAGGCTGCATCAGACGTGTACTTTGGCAAACACGTCAAAGACCTCACGCTTGCTGAATCAACGTTTCTGGCAGGCATCACCACAGCTCCAACTTTCTACTCACCATACGGCCAAGAGCCAAATCGTTGGAAAATGAGACAAAAAGAAGTTCTCTCACAGATGGTACGACTTGGATTTATTAGTAAAAAAGAGAAGCAAGATGCTCTGTCAGAAACGCTCCAGTTCCGCAACCGTTCAGTCGCTATTAATGCCCCGCATTTTGTGAATTATGTCAAGGATTTCCTCGCCCAGAAATATGGACTCGCCATGCTTGAGCGGGGCGGGCTCACTGTCACCACGAGTTTGGATATGACGCTACAAAAAAAAGCTGAGGAAATAACCTCACCAATGGAGCTATGCTCATCACAAGACCTGAAAGCGGTGATATTCTTGCAATGGTCGGAAGCCGTGATTTCAACGACCCACAAGGCGGCAATGTTAACGTCACGACTCGAAACCGCCAACCGGGATCATCAATCAAACCTGTCACCTACGCTGCAGCGCTCACAAAAGGCTATACCGCAGCAACGATTCTTGAAGATAATCCTGTCACCTATTCTATCCAGGGTGGTCCTTCCTACTCACCTGTTAATTATGACGGGAAATTTCGAGGAAGAATTCCCCTCAGGCCAGCTCTTGGTAACTCGCTGAATATCCCAGCAGTAAAACTCCTCAACGCAATCGGCATCCAGGCAATGGTTTCACTTGCCAAACAAATGGGTATCTCAACGTGGGGAGATGCAAGCGACTATGGCCTCTCACTTACCCTCGGTGCAGCTGAGGTAGAAATGACTGATATGGCAGTTGTCTTTGGGACGTTTGCCAATGGCGGAGAACGCGTCGACCTCAATCCCATCCTGAAGATCACTGACTATAAAGGAGATGTTCTTGAGGAAAAAACTGCTTCTCCCCGAAAACGAGTTCTCCCAACATCTATCGCTTTTATCATCTCAGACATTCTCGCTGACAACCAAGCGCGTACACTTGAATTTGGCCAGGATTCACCGCTTCAGATCCCAGGACATACCGTCTCTGTCAAAACTGGAACGACTGACAATAAACGCGACAACTGGACAATTGGCTACACGAATAATTTCCTGACAGCCGTATGGGTGGGCAATAATGACAACAGTCCTATGAGCCAATCCCTCGCATCAGGCATCACAGGAGCAGCACCAATCTGGAATCGGATGATGAGCTATCTTCTCAGCAATGAACCTGAAACGCCGCGAAGTGTTCCAGAAGACATCGTCGCAAAACCGTGTTTTGGGAGAATCGAATATTTTGTCAGTGGTACGGAGGCAAGTGTGAGCTGCCGAGGCTATCTGACTCCCACAGTCGCTCCTACAACACCTACCTTCGATCAAGACAGGATGATAACGCCGCAAATTTTTCGGCAGGATCGTCGCTTTTAAAGAGAAATCCGGTTGAAATAAAGCGGGTCGCACCGGCATTCTTTGCCAAAATAATCGTCTTATCATTGATACCCCCATCAACCTCAATGGGCAAGGTCGTTTTTTCCCGGAAAAAGCGTACTTTTGCCAAACAATCAGGAAGAAACGATTGGTGGGAAAACCCAGCTTTTACCGTCATCGCAAAGAGAAAATCAAGCTTCTCATAGGGAACAACAATCGCTTCAGGTTTCGTTTGCGCATCAACAGCTAGCCCAACCTGCGCTTTTCTCTTTTTCACGCGATCTACAAACGCTTCTTGGTCATGCATTTTCTCTGCTTGTCCAATAAATCGCTTCACTCCAGCATCTGCCCAGGAGTCAACATAGCCTATTGGCTCCTCAACCATCATATGCAGTTCGAGAAAAAACTCCTTGCTGTACTTGGCAAACGGTGTGGGATCAAGCCACGTGGTATTTGGCGCAAATTTCCCGTCAAGAAGATCTATATGGACGGTATGGGTAAACCGCTTGATAATTACAAGCTTTTTCTCAATCTCGCTCCATTCTTGCTCTAAAATACCAGGTATTATTTCGTACATGGATAACATCGGTATGGTTTTAGGTGTAGCTGCCAGCCCCGTTTAAAACTATGTTAGTATATTTGTACAGTTCTAAAAGTTCATTTAACACTTGTAAAACTTTTGACTTCAAATCAAAGTTTTAACGGGGCCAGTATAGTAAAACGGTGTAGTTATAGGGAAAACCTAAACCGCATTACTAAACCTATACTAGCAGCCATACCTACACCTTGTTACCAAACCGTTCAATCTCTCGTATCTTCTCAATCCTTCTCTTATGTCGCTCTTCTCCTGAGAAAGGCGTAGTAATAAACAGCAATGCTAATGATTCCATCTGCTCAGGTGTTGCAAAGACTGAACCGAATGAGAGCATGTTGGCGTCATTATGCTCACGAGCAAGTCGAACATTTTCTTCGTTAACGGCTAAACCGCAACGTACTCCTTTGACCTTATTGGCAACAATCAACTCTCCTGTTCCTGATTTACCAAATACAAATCCAAAAGACCCCGGATTTTCCGCTACATGTCTTGCAGCAGCAGCACAGAAATCTGGATAATCATCATCCTTGTCATAAATCAATGCACCATCATCAATGACATCGTATCCCTTCACAGAAAGGAATTGTTTCAAATGCTCTTTTAGCTCAAAGCCTGCATGATCAGTACCTAGATAGATTTTCATAGTCGCTAAACGTTATTCGGTTACGATGCCGGTATCGAAATTCGGTTACGTTGAACGTGAAACGCTTAACGATACGGGCTTCGTTACCCTAACCGACTAACGAAACCATTTTTATCATCTACAATGCCCGGGCTTTCGGTACATCCGAACCTGATAATAATACATCAAGTTTCTCCTTCGTCAAAAGCCCCGATATTCCCCCAAACTCAGTCACGACGGCCCCAGCGTTCAGTGTCCCCCACGTCATTGCCTCAGGAATTGATCTTTCTCGCATGAGTGCTGCCAAAAACCCAGCTGCATACGCATCCCCTGCTCCTGTCCGCTCGACAACTTTCCCCTCTGCAATGCCGATTGAATAACTCTTCCCCTCTGTATCCATTGCATATGATCCGTTCCTGCCGTCTGTTATCACAACAACGCCACAGCCGATTGCTTTTACCGCTGCAAGAAGTGTTTGTATGTCTTCTTCCTTGGAACCTGAAACAATCTGTGCTTCTTGCTTATTGACAAACAAAACGTCTGCCTGAGAAAGCGTCGACAGGTATGACTCTCGTCCTTTGACAAATTGCGATTGGCCAGGATTACACGCAAGCTTTGTACCGTGTTGCTTTTTGCAGGAGACAACCTTCGCGTATGCATCTTCCCAGGGATCTCCAAGGGATGCGAGATATATCCACCTAGCCTGAGCTGATGAAAAATCAAATGCATGCGGACTCTCTACGTGATGGGTGAAAAGGGTGCGTTCTTTCTGGAAATTGAGCCCGACGGTAAATGACGTCATTTTCTCAACAGTGCTCAGATGAGATATGTTAACATGCTCCATAGAAAGCGTTTTGCGAATCCTCGTTGCCAGCTCATCATTGCCTACCTCAGAAAAAACTGTCGTCCCAAAACCCAGCCTGGCAAGTGCAATCGCAACCCGACACGCACCACCACCTAAAACAAAACCAACATGCTCAGCGAGGATTTTTTCTCCTGCTTTCACGCACATTTCATGCGTCGCCTTGTCAACCCGGCAATATGGATTATCATCAGGAACAGTTACGAGAAGGTCAATGAGGGCATTGCCAACGGTAAGAACGTCAGTCATGTTACTTACCAATAATTATAACAGCGTCGGCAGATCCGGAAGCAAGTGCCGTATTGGTATCACCAACTGTATATGAACTACCAATATCTTTCTTGAGGAGAGGAAGATACTTGCTCATGCCACTTTTTACTTGGATCGTGACATTTGTATAATCGAAGTTGTCTGCATTGCCTGTTGAGCCGATGCTATAGCCCAAATCTTTCAGAAAGCTGCTCATCTTTGAAGCAGCTCCTGACACACCACTACCATTGAGAATATCGACTGTTAACCCCGCCCTATCAAGTCCGGTCGCACTATCAACTGAGCTCGTTGTCTGTTTCTCTGCAGCTGTTGGATTAGCCTTTGTGGGGGAAGCCTCCTTTTTAGCAGTTGGTGATGGTTCTTCAGAAGGCATTGGGGTATCAGACGGCTGGATAATTGCTGTTGGCGCAACTTTCGCCGACTCACCATCCTTGTCTTCCTCATTGACGCCAAGAAACCGTGATCCTATAAAGAGAAGTCCTCCTAACAATACCAAAAAAAGCGCGAGCATCAGAAGGGTTTTGGATCTCCGGGGTTGGGATTGTTGGGTTACAACACGGGGAAATGCTTGGTTTTGCTCATCCATAGTTTTCATGCGGAGTGTAGCATACTTTTTTGCCAGTCACAATGATGAATAAGACGATACATAATTCGCTGAGCGCGCGTGAATTTGCTATAATGACACCATGTTCCCCAAAAAACTGCTCGCTGTTTTTGTCATCGTTTGCCTGCTCTTTACGTATACCATCCCCCTCGCCCACGCAGACGAGCTTGATCAAATCAACAAAGAGTTAAGCGAGCTTACCGATGCTCTCAACAAATCAATTGCAGCAACAAAACCGCTTGAATCTCAGCTCCAAAGCCTCGCCTCACAAATTGATGGCATCAAAAAACGCGTCGGTGGCATTGAAGCAGATCTTGCAGAGAAAAAGAAAAACATTGATAAAGGCTACGTGACAATGGAGAAACAGCAGAATATCTTTAATCGTACGGTCCGTGACTTTTACATCAAAAGCTACTATAACTCTCCTCTTTTGACGTTTCTCTCAGGCGCATCTGCTGCATCAATTACCAAAGTCCTCGCCTACCAGCAAGTCGTCGCAAACCGGGATAAGGCTATTATCACCAACATCGCCCTCTCAATTGCCGACCTTGAAGAAAAAAGCGCTCTCCTCAAATCAGAACAGAAAAAATTGATTGCGGCCAAATTGACACTTGATGAGCAGTCAAAAAAACTCGATGAGGTCGTCAAAGGAGCCAAAGCCTATCAGCAACAAGTCTCAACCAAAATTGCAGAACTGTCCCAAAAACAGCAAGAAATTTTAAACGCCCGTTCTGGCGGTTTCACTGCGACAATTGGTGATAGTGATCTTGCCGATGATTACAACGCATCAATCAAAGGCTTTCGCGAAGCAGCTCCAGCTGGATCGTTTGCGGCATTTTCCTTTGGTGCCTACACACACCGAAAAGGCATGAGCCAGTACGGCGCCCGGGGCAGAGCACAGGCAGGACAAGACGCAAAAGCAATTCTCAAAGCCTACTACGGCCGGGAACCAGTCGGAAAAGACACAGGAGGAACGATCAAAGTCGCGGGGTTTGGCGAGATGGATTTTGAAGGCAAATACCTTTTGGGTATTGCCGAGATGCCTTCAGCCTGGCACCCTGAAGCGCTCAAGGCACAGGCTATTGCTGCTCGTACGTACGCGTATCGCTACAAAACAGAAGGCAAGGAAATTTGTACTACTGAAGCATGCCAGGTCTACAACGACGGCAAAGCAGGAAATCCACCAGACGCATGGAGGCAAGCTGTTGAGGCTACACGTGGACAGGTACTCGAGGACGTGATAACCTACTACGCCTCGACACACGGAGGGTTTGCTTCTCCCATCGGCTGGGATACGACAGACGGACAAGGAGGAGGCAACTTTACTGAAAGATCCTACGACAAGCTCGGAGGGTCCCCTTGGCTTTATAAGGCGTGGTACCGCAAAGGATACACAAACTCTGGCGATAGCTGCGACAGGGCAAATCCGTGGCTTAGCTCCTCAGATATGGCTGATCTCATCAATGGTGCGATGGTTTTATATGGTGGCGGAAATGGGGATGAAACAGGACGCATTACACCGACAACCACTTCTTGCTGGGGCGGAAATCCGTACAGTCAAGATGAACTCCGAAGCGTCTCTGACAAATATGGTGGCGGTATAAGCGCAGTCACTTTGGTCTCTGTTATCCAAGGCAACGGGCAAACAAACGAAGTCGTTTTCCAAACCGATAAAGGCGAGAAACGCCTTGCTGGTGATAAATTCAAAACAGCATTTAATTTGCGGGCGCCTGGCTTCCTCTCTATCCCACAAAGCGGCTTCGCGTTTTATAATATTGAGAAGAAGTGATAGAGAATGTCAAATCCGCCAACTGGCGGACCAATGCCAAATATCCAATGTCCAATATAATTTCATTTGCCATTTGATATTGGACATTTGACATTTCTTACTGTATGCCTGATATCGTCACTATTGCCAATCCAAATGCACCGACACCGAAACACCCGCAGCATGATGTCGGCATTTTCCACTCTTTTTGCGAATACCCGACCGGGATAACATTCCAGAATCAGGCACCTGACGAAGTCATTGTGCTTTTTGTCAGACGGCACTTTGCCACCAATATCCCGTGGATGTTTATTACGTTTCTTCTTCTCATTGCTCCTCCCATTATCATCCCCTTCTTTCAGCTTGTTGGCGTGCTGCCGTTTAGCATTCCGGGAGAAGTATCACTCGTTCTCCTTCTTTTCTACTATCTCATCATTTTTGCCTACGCTTTCACCAATTTTTTACACTGGTTTTATAACATCGGCATTGTCACTGAGCGAAATATCTTAGACATCGACTACTCTGAGCTTGTGAATGTGCACATCTCAGCAACAAAAGTAACGCAAATTGAAGACGTCAGCTACAAACAAGGAGGTTTTTTTAAAACATTTTTTGATTATGGTGATGTCCACATTCAAACTGCAGCAGCCGTCCCTGATTTTGAGTTTTTGCGCATTCCCCATCCTGCACGCGCTGTAGATCTTATCAGACAATTAATTGGACTAAGAAGATGAATATCACGGATCTTTTCCCATTTTTAGACGGCATCACACTCGAAGGAATTGTAAAGATTCCTCTCCTTCTGCTTCTTGGCATGTACATCATCTTTGCCCTGATCCTCCTTAACAAAACACGCTCCCTCGGTCGCCTCATTTTTCTGAAGTCATCAATTGCAACAGTACTTCTGAATACCCTCGCACTCCTCCACGTGTTAGCTGCACTACTGCTTTTCGTACTCACCCTTGTTATACTCTAAAAAACGAGCATGCCAAGAACGCACCTGCCATTTGGAAAAATTGTTGCAACGCCAACTCCTATCGCCTGGTCCCAAGCGTATGGTGCAGGAGGTTTGTTTCTCACGCTTTCTCTGACAAGTGAGGAAAGGGAGCATGAAAAAGAACTCGGCACTCTCGGCAAGAAACTCATCAATGACCTTGAGGCGGAATTTTTTGCACTTGAGGAAAAGTCACTTACTTCAATCAAAGCAGCAATTGACAATACTTTCTTCCACATACCACCTGAAATCAAGCTTTCTGCAGCAATTGCCTTCGTCAAAGAACATATCCTCTATGTCTATCTTCTGGGTAACGGAAGTATTCTTCTTAGGCGTAGTGGGACACTTGGGACGATTCTGAAGGCGACACATGCGCACGAGGGAGCCATGCAGACAGCCTCAGGTCACCTCCAAAGTGGGGATCTGGTGATTCTGCAAACCCACCAATTTGAAGCACTCATTCCAGAAGAAACGCTTACCAAAACACTTGTTGAAAATGAAACAGCTGAAGAAATTGCCGAAACTCTCTCTCCGCTTATTCATGGCAGAGAAGATGGCGGTGCAGGAGCAATCTTTTTTACGTTCTCTCAAATCCAAACACCACTTGAGGAGGAGGATGAGACTTCCGATGAGCTCTTAAGTCCTGCTCCCTCGCAACCTGAAACACAACAAGGAAAGGCGGTGCCCCAATCTCCCTTCCCTGATGAGACGCGTTCATTTCCTCATCCGGCACTCCCTCAAGAAGAGAAGCAGCGCATTCCTTCTCTCCCTTCATTTTCAAAACTTCGTTCATCTCTTCCTCCTCTCTCGCATCGGCAACGGCTGCTTATGAGTATTGCGGCTATCCTCATTCTCGTTTTAGGAGTCAGTATCTTCTTTGCGAATAAAAATGCAGAGGAGAAACGGACCAAAGAGGTATTTGCCAAGATTTACGATCCGGCAAAACAGCACTTTGAAGAAGGGCAAGGACTTATAGAGTTAAATACAGCACTCGCCCGGGAAGAACTGGAAGAAGCACAAAGCATCATCGGAAACGCTGATAAAACGCTTCCCGCAGGGTCAAGAGAGGCAAAACAGCTTGCGACACTGAAAACTGATATTGCAAACGCTCTTTCAGAGCTTGCCAGTGCCAAGCAAACCTCGGTCACACCAGTTGGTGTTGACAAAAGCAAACTCTTAGGTGCACTCGTGTCTGATAAAAAGAGGCTCTTTGCTACCCAAGACGAAGACAATGTCTACTTCCTCACGAAAGATGAGATTGGAAGTATCGGCAAAAGCGATGATGCAGAGAAAACGCTTGTTGAAAATGATGGCGATTGGAGCAAACCTTCGGGCCTTGGTACCTTCCTCGGAAATCTCTACGTTCTTGATAAAGAGGATGGTATCAACAAGTTTGTGAAAGGGTCTGAAGGGTATGGCGGGAAAACAGCATATCTCACAGGAGAAAAACCTGACCTCTCCCAGGCAGTCGGCATAGCAATTGACAGCTCGATTTACGTCCTCTTCTTACAGGGGGATATTTCCAAGTTCACGAGAGGCACGCCTGTTTCCTTCAAGGTTTCAGGGCTTGATATGCCGTTTAAGTCGCCGACGCGCATCTACATGACACCTGATTTTTCTGCAATTTATGTTCTCGACAATGGCAATGGACGAATCGTAAAACTCGGCAAAGACGGTGTATTCCAGTCGCAGTACCAAGCAGCTGCTCTGACAAAAGCCCAGGATTTTGAGGTCGATGAAACAAACAAAAAAGCCTACATCCTCTCCGGAGGTAAAGTCTACGAAATGAAGCTGGAGTAGCAGCTCGTATTACTCAATCCCTATCAAACGGGCACGGACTTCCCTTAATACCGGAAGAAGTCCTTCTTTATACGCATCTGAAAAGGAAAAGGCAGAATGTCCTAATAGATTATCTATGGATATATCAACGCAGTCGCGTAAATGAACCAATAGCCGCCCATATAATTCTTGCGCGTTCGGGTTGGCTGCTACTGCATTCAGTATCTGTAAAGCACGATCCCAATCCTTAGCAAGATATTGAGGACCACTATCAATGTGCCACGTTGCAGGACGCCCTCCCAATAAATGCGCCTGCTCAACCGCAATAAACTCACGAAGATCATGTTTTTTTGCATGAATAAGATATGTTTTTAACTTTGCTACTGATTCTGCAATTCCCAACCGTTCATAAGATGCAACAATTCCTTCAAGGCTACCAATAAGCTCAAGTGCATGATCGCTTGGCTGTGATAGGTCATAATGTGTAAGTAATTGTAATGCTAGCCCTTCAGAAAGCGTTGATAAATCCTTACCAAGTGCTCCGTCCCTCACTAGCTCTGGCTCCAATGCTTCCAGAAATCCCAAAAATTGTCCTCTGTCCTGCACATTCAACCTAACTGTGCTTGGTCTTCGCTCTCCATCTGAAGCATAGACAGCATTGGCATCTGAAACCGGTTCAAGGGATAATCCTAAGGTATTCAACAATACCTGATGACCTTGAGACAAATCATAAACACTTATTCGTCGAGTTTCCTCAATATTCTCAGGAGATGACATCGGAGTATGATCAAATATGGAAAACAGCATCGCGGGCATTGAGAATTGACTATTATATGAGGCTACATCGACAAAAAGCTGGTTGATTCTGCTTACTTGAACCACTTCCTGCGCTTCACCGTGTCGAATAGTCACTGTTGGAGAAACTGTATCCCCTTGTTCACCCTGCCCTGGAGGCAGTGTGGCTTCATTCATAAAGCGGATTATATTCGTAGCTTTTCAGAATGTCAATACTATGAGATAATATTATGAACTCAGCTCTTTACACGAGACAAAAGTTAGCATTTACATTTTATCCCTTCTCTTTTATGATACGGAAGGAAATCGTATGAAAATCACGAATCAAAAGGCATTTTTTGACTATGAACTACTGGACCGGATTGAGGCTGGGATTAACCTCACGGGTGCTGAGGTCAAGGCTGTGAGGCAAGGTAAGGCTGACCTAAGCGGCAGCTTCGTCAAGGTTTCGGGAAGCGAGGCATATCTAGTCAATGCCAAGATCTTTCCTTATGAATTCGCCCGCACAGAGGGGTATGACCCAAATCGAACACGAAAATTACTCCTTCACAAGAAAGAACTCCTTGCCCTCAGGGCTAAAACTGAGGGTGAAAACTTGACAATCATGCCTGTTTCGCTGTATACTACGAAGACATTTATTAAGGCTCAGCTTGCCATCGCACGTTCAAAACGCAAGTTTGATAAACGTGAGGCTATAAAGAAACGTGACAGGCAACGTGATCTTGAAGCTAGCCTCACTGACGATTCGCTCCTTTAAAAGTTTAGATCGACATTCGCCTTGAGTAATTGCGAGACCTCACCCCTGTCCCGATTAATCGGGACAGACCCTCTCCTAAAAAGGAGAGGGGTAAGAGGTAGCAATTATTGTAGGGGGATGATTTGATTCGACGGGAAGTGTTCTTTAAAAACTGCAAGCCGACTTTGATAGTAGTCGTAAAACAAATCAAAAAATACATGCTAGGAATAAACTCTCTAGCGCTCTCGCATCCATCGCGAACACAATTCGTGAAGGAGCGCAAACTCTCGCTATGCCCCGCATAGCTCCAGCGTTTGCCTAAACAGCGAAGCTGCTTACCATGTCTTTTCTCAACGAGATAGGTAAGTAAAAACAAAGTTGAGAGAAAAAACGGAATGGTTTTGACCGCAATACAAACCTGGTTTTACTGTTCCTGTTGATTGGAGAAAGTAAAACGAGACAAAAAGAATCAACTACGCTTGTAGATGTTTTTAGAAATATTTTTCGGACTCCGGATCACATCCGGACATCTCCACCGCGTCAAACGCGGCTTCAGGAACGTTCGACGTTCCTTCGCTCTTCGCAAGAAGAAAGAAACGCGTTTGCAAGGTTTTTATATTGGTTTTACTAGCAACCTAAAACAAAGACTAACCAAGCATGCAAAGGGCGAAGTTACTGCAACAAAATTTAGAACCCCATTTAAGTTAATCCACTATGAATACTTCATCTATGACGAAGATGCAAAAGCCAGAGAAGAATTTCTCAAAAGTGGTTTTGGAAGAAGACAAATGAAGGAAGTTTTAAAAAGAACACTCTTGTCGATGCCGCAATTATACGATTAGATTGATGATATAATCTGACTATTGACAACTTACCGTTGCTTGCTATAATGAGCCCACATTATGCCCACAACAGCTGAAACAAAACAAGCTGCGCCAGTTGAAACCCTATCTCCGCAAGAAATGGGTAAACGCTCTTTTGATCTCATGACAGGCATGGTAAATAATCTGGCTGCAACTCCCGAATTTACGACTGCACTTGCCCAAGCCTTTTTTAGACGACAAGGTAGTATCCATACCTCTGGGAATGACTTAGGTTCTGTTTACTTCCAGAAAGGAGCTTTCGCATACTTAGTTGATTGGACGAGTACCAGATTTGAGCCTAGATCACACGGACAACCAGAGCCTAGGGATATGATACGGTCAGGGCTTACTGTTACTAAGTATGACCCACGTGAAGAAATAGACGGGTGGTCAAAAAAAGTTGCCACTATAAGCTTTAGTAGTGATTTTCTTGAAGGCGAAGATGGCGAAATACTTAGATTCACGGGTGGCTGTGTCTCACTTGAGGCAGACTATGACTTAGAATCTTCTTGGGAGACGCCTTCTTCATGGAGAACTGCAGAGCCTACAACTAAATCTGAAGGGTCAGAAGCAATTGATAAATCTCCTGAATTTTTTGCCGATATCACCCCCGCCCCTGTAAAGCCTTAACTCCTGTTCCAATACTTAGTTGTGGTATTAACCTGAGGTTGGAGTGAGGCTACTACTCAAGCTCGGAAGCCACTTGAAAATATACTCCTCAACTTGGTTCCAAGATATTTCAACTCTGTCCACAACTAAGCGATTAGATTGTTAATCTAATCTAATCGTTTTTGCCTATCGCATCCTTCAACAACTGAGTGCCATAGTATCGAACGTACTTTCCAATTTTTTTACTTTCGACTAACTTCATTCTCTCTATCGCCTTTAAATCTGCAATTGCTGTTGTTCTGCTAATGCCACAGAGAACCTCGTAAGAGGATGGATTTACATAGGAACCTTCACCTTGTGAAAGCAGGTAATGCAGTGCCTGAATTTGCCGAGGATTTAAGTTATAGTTTGCATGAAAAAGCGTTTGAATTTTTTTATTTTCCTCGAGCTTTCTTTCCAAATATGCGTCAAAATTTTTTAAAGCCTGCATTAATTTTTTCATGTGAAAGTCGTAAAAATACGTTACATCGAAATCATCCTGCTCACTATAAACGAAAGCCATGCCATACTTTGTAGGTGCTTCTAATATCACCAGCGAGATTGGTAGATATTGCATTGTCCAATATCCTTCTCTCAGTAAATACCAATAAAAGATTGTTCTAGCAAGCCTTCCATTTCCGTCATAAAATGGATGTAAAACTCCTATCCAAAAATGGAGGAAAATAGCTTTAATAATAGGGTGCATAAAACCCCCTCCATCTTCGTTGTTGGCAAATTTAATAAGACGTTCGATCTCCTGAGCAACAAATTTTTCCTTTGGTGGAATATAATAAACAAATTCTACCTGATCGTTTACGGTTATATTGTCTGAATCCCTCCTATACCTTCCTTGTTTATCCTGATCTAGCGTATCCTTTGTTATTAACCTATGTAAATCAAAAAGAACCTCATGAGACATTTTCTTGTCTTTATATTCCTGATTTAGTGCTTGCATAGTTTTGTAGTTGTTTACGATCATCCGTTCAGATTTATCTCTAGGTGTTCTTTTTTCTTCTAATAATTTT
>JACPGQ010000057.1 GCA_016188975.1 Candidatus Levyibacteriota bacterium
TATTTTTTTTTTTTTTCTTCGGGTTTTGGTGTGACTGTGCCGTTTTTTGGATTTGGCATGAGTCCTTTAGGACCTAGGAAACGCGCAACTTTTGCAAGGCGTGGCATCGAATCAGGCGTTGCGATAAGGACGTCAAAATCGATTGTTCCTGATTCTACTTTTTGAATAAGCTCATCTAGTACCTTTGGATCTTTGGCAGCGCTCACAATTGTTACACGTGTTTTTTTGCCGGTACCATGGGGAGGGACAAAGCTGCCAGTGATACCTGCTTCTGTCGTATTGATGTGAAGTTCGACTGTCTCATCAAATGTTGCCGTTTTCAGCTTTGGCAGAATTGCAAGTGCCTCTTTGAGAGAGTAGATTTTTTTCTTATCGAGAAGAGTTGCTACAGCGTTGTATTTTGCTGAGCGGGGAGAGGCCTTTTTCTTGAGGAATTTTTCTTTTTTTTGTTTCTTCTTGCCTTCGGGTTGAGTTTCTTCAGCAGAAGAAGCCTCTCCGTCTTGCGCTTTGTTTGTATAAGATTGCTTCGTCGCTTCGCCAGGTACCGTACGGTACTTGGCTTCGCTCCTCGCAATGACAGATGCTTCGGTGTCTTTGGTGCCTTCGACTTTTTCTTCACGACGCGCTTCAGCCTTTTCAGCCTTTTTTGCCTCGCGTTTTTTGCGAAGTTCTTTCTTTTGTTCTTCCTCGGCACCTTCATCGCCGATTGTCATGACTCGTATTTTACCCATACCTTGATTGATTTCCTTTCTTTCGTTGGTCTGTCTCTTTAGTATCTCAACTGTTTTATTAGCGTTTGGATTCTCGCCGATAATAGCTGATTCTCGCAGATACTATATCCGCGTCTATCCGCTATTGATCCGTGGAAATCTTACTCCGTAACTTCGACGCCCATTGATCGTGCTGCGCCCATCACAATGCGTGTTGCCATCTCGACGTCATCAGTGTTCAAATCGTCCATTTTGGCTTTGGCAATTTCTGCAGCTTGTGCCTTAGTGATAGATCCTGCGGTTTCTTTGCCGGGGTTATTAGCACCTTTGTCTTTTTTAAGGGCTTTTTTGATCATTTCGGCAACGGGTGGCTTCTTGATGATGAATGAGAACGTTCTGTCCTCATAAATAGTAATAACGACCGGAATGACGGTACCTTTTTGGTCTGCAGTTTTATCATTAAACGCCTTCACAAACTCCATAATCGGAATGCCGTGAGGACCAAGAGCCGTACCAACAGGTGGCGCAGGGGTTGCTTCGCCGCCTTTTATGTTTACTTTGACGATAGTTTTGATCTTTTTCGCCATAGGTTACCTAGGTGACTTAAGTTACTTAAGAAACTTAAAGCTTCTTTACCTGTAAAAAGTCCAACTCGACCGGAGTTTCTCTTCCAAAGATTGAAACGAGGACTTTGATTTTTCCCCGTGCTTCGTCAATCGCGTCGATGGTGCCGAGAAAATCAGCAAACGGGCCATCGGTAATTTTGATTGCCTCGCCGACAGTGAAAGCCGCTTTGTAGAGAGGCTCTTCCTGCTGCATGAATTTCTGGATTGCTTCAACTTCTTTTTCGGAGATCGGGGTGGGTTTGTTGCCTGCTCCTATGAACGCAGTCACACCTTGTGTCGTTCTGACCAGAAGCCATGATTCATCATCAAGAATCATTTTGATGATGACGTAGCCGGGGAAGATTTTTTCTTGGACGGTTTCTTTCTTGCCTTGGGAGACTTTGATGGTACTCCTGGTGGGAACGATGATGTCAAAGACGCGCTCTTCAAAGCCCATCGATTCGACACGCTGCTTGAGAGACCTTGCTACTTTATTTTCATGTCCTGCGTACGTGTGGACGATATACCATTTTCCCTTCTCTGATGCTGCTTTTACTGCGGCAGAAACTTTTTTGGTCTCTGAAGACGCGAGGATATCCTTTGTCTTTGTCTCTTCAGCCTGTTGTTTTTCTGCAGTCTTTTCTTCTGTAACCGTTTGGTCTTGTGCTTGATCCATATAAATTAATGATTCTCGCTGATTGATAGCTGATTTTCGCGGATATTAGGATCTGTGTTAATCGGCTATTAATCCGTGTAAATCTTATTTTAGTATCATCTCTACCGTCTTCGTAAAGACAAAGTCGAGTCCTCCGATATAGAGTCCGACAATGACGCTTACTATGATAACAATTGATGTCAGGCGTACGACGTCATCTCTCCCAGGCCATTTCACTTGCCGTAATTCCTCCTGAGTTTGTTTGAGAAAGGCCAAAGGCGATACCATATAAAAAATTCGAAATACGAATACCGATCCGCCAGCTGGCGGACGAAACAATCCAAAAATTCAAATTCTCAAAATTCGAAACGTTTTGTATTTTGGATCTTCGGATTTGTTTCGGATTTCGTGCTTCGAATTTCGGATTTTATTTTACCAGATTCAATTTGACATGTAAAGTACGGCCGGGATACAATAGAGGCCAAAGAATGCGATATGGGTTGTGGGTCGGGCAGTGAGTTATGTGGATGAGTTCCTCATAACTTATTCTCATTACCCGACTCATTTCGCACAACCCACGTCTCAAAATACTTATGAGTAGAATTCGTAAGGTAGTTGTTCCAGCAGCAGGCTTCGGCACGCGGTTTTTGCCTCAAACCAAGGCAATGCCTAAGGAGATGCTGCCAATTGTTGATAAGCCTGTTATCCAGTACGTCGTTGAGGAGGCGGCAGCATCGGGAATAGAAGACGTCGTTATTGTCACCGGAGCCTTAAAGAGGGCTATTGAGGACCATTTTGACGTCTTAAACGCCGATCTTCTCAAAAATTTGGAGACTGGCGGGAAGCACGAGCTTATCGAGCAGGTGCAGAGGATTTCAGAGCTCGCGAATTTTATTTATGTCCGCCAAAAAGGCCCGTATGGCAACGGTACGCCGGTTCTCGCAGCAGAGCCGATCATAGAGAAAGAGCCGTTTGCTGTTTTGTGGGGGGATGAGTTTATCTACGCGACGCCTCCTCGTCTTGCCCAAATGATTCCAGTATATGAGAAGTATGGAGGGATCATCATCTCAGGCGTTCGAATTGAAAACAGAGATGAGCTTGTCCGCTATGGTATTGCTGATGTAGAGCAAGTTTCGGGGAATATCTTTAAGGTGAAGGCAATTGTTGAAAAGCCTGAACCGCACCTTGCTCCTTCAAATCTAGCCACACATGGAGCCTACATCCTTCCTCCTGAAATTTTTGAGGCGCTTCGGCATCTCAAGCCAGGAAAAGATGGAGAATTATGGCTCGTTGATGCCATAAACATGCTCAAGGACCAGGGTGTCCCGGTATACGCAGTCGAGATTAAAGAGGGGAAGTATTACGATACCGGCAACAAACTTCGCTACATGGAGACGGTCGTCGATATGGCGCTTAAACATCCAGATATAAACGGCAAATTCCGCGAATACCTCAAAAAATTAGACCTCTAAGCGTTATGTCTGAAAAGCTAAGCCATTTTACAGAGAAAGTTGCAGGGATGTTTCATCATGACCATTCGATGTATGATGATCCAAATTCTTTTGGAGAGCAGCCATATGGTGTCCCGGGGGAGCGAATCGTTGAGATTGAAAACGTTCCTCCCAAAGCAGCAGATGATGAATATATGCTTACGGAGATGACGTCAGAAACAGGAAAGATAGCTGCTCTTGCTTCTGAACTGCAGGTGAACGGACATGTTGTTGGCGTAGCTAAAGCATCATACAATAAGGTTAGAGTTTTTGTTGGGAGGCATCCGCATGAGGTTGCCGGTGCGTTTGGTATAGCTGCGACAATTGGTACAGGTATTATCCTCCACGGTGAATTCAAGAGACGAAAAGAGGAATCGACGAAGACAGAGTAAAAGCTTCAGTTTTTCCCAGAGACCATTTCCAGGAGTCGATCCGGCCACCTGGAAAGTGGCAAAACAACGCCGGATTCCGCGCGATTTTCTCAAGAAACTAGACTTGTCGCTAGAGGCGGCAACTGCATATCAAGAAGTCCGATGTGGCGAGGTTCTCCGTCTTTTTGGCCTCGCAGGAGTGTTCGTTTGTTCCACGATGCTTGAGGGTTTCCAAAGAAATGTTGAAGCGTAAGTTCTTCGGGAATTCGTCTCCCATCAGGAAGAATTAGGTATCTCCCTTCATCATCTCGTTGGTATGAAACATGAAGCATATTCCCATGCCCGTTGACCTTGAGGTTTTCGATTGTGGTCACAAAGCCTTCATCGTCGTACTGCCATCGTTTGACGTTCTTTCCCGGAGTGTCCCAATTTTGCCAATATTCACTTCTTCGTCCATTTTTATCCAGAAGTACCGTTTCAGTTAGTGAGGCTGTTTGGCGGACTAAATATACTCTACCGTTCCACGTAATCGGAGAGTAATTCCGAGTTTTTCCTTCTTGTAGTTCCCTCCACAGGAGAGCAGGGGAGCTGAAGAGTTCTTTTTGCTCCTTTCTCCATTCCTCACGCCGTAGATCAAGGTTATATTCTGTAGCCATGTTTGGTTCGTGAACGTGAAGCTTTTTCCTTAGTAGTTCCATAGTAAGTACTATAAGATTAGGTGGTATTGTACAGAATACACCGTGTAAAGGCAATACGAGAGGTTTGGGTAATGTATAATAGTCAAATGCCCAAAGGTCTACGAATTTTTTTCCTCGGAGCAGGGGTTTTCCTTCTCTTCATTCTCTTTTCTTACCTCGTCGCTCGGGAACTCCTCGTTCAGTTTGATTTTGATACGACGGTCAGGCTCCAGGACCGGATTCCGCGTCGGTTTGATGATCCGTTTTCATTCATCAGCGACTTCGGGAAATTTGAAGTGTCAATCGTTATCCTCGTCGCCCTTCTTGTTATTGCAAGGAAAGTCATCCTCGGCGTCGTGGCATTTGGGCTTTTTGGGTTGCTTCATATTTTTGAGCTTTTTGGCAAGTACTTTGTCGACCAGCATCCGCCGCCTGAATTTATGATCAGAACCAGAACAATTATTGACTTTCCTCAGTTTCATGTGCGGTCTGAGTTTTCCTACCCATCAGGACATGCTGCGCGGGCAGCCTTTCTCAGTGTTATTCTCGTCTATTTGATTCTCAATTCAAAACTGAAGAAGGAGTACAAGTATGTCTTGCTTGGTATACTGGTAGTCTATGATTTTTTGATGTTTCTGAGCAGGCCCTATCTTGGCGAGCACTGGGCGACTGATGTTATTGGAGGGATATTCTTGGGAAGTTCCCTTGCGCTTATTGCTGTGGCGTTTGGAAAGATACGACTCTTCGGGAAGGGAATTATCACTAAGGTGCGAGGCGCTTAATCCTAATCATCGAAATGACTCTCAATGAGTTTATCCTCCAGGGTATTTTCTATCGGAAGTTCTTGTTGCGTAACAGGTGAAGCAGGAACTGCATCAATGCTTATATGCGTTATTCTTTGCCCAGCGAGCGATATCATGGCATGAAAGGTTTTGCCGAAAGCTGCGTGTGCCGCAGCGTCAAAAATTTCTTTCACCTTAACACGCTGTATTGCTTGCGCTTCTCGATCGATTCTTGTACCCAGGTGGGTCAATGGGTTTAGCGAGTGGGGTTTCCTGAATGTTTCTTCAAGTATTTGACTTCTCTGGTGAAAAAAATTTTCGGTTCCCGCACGTACTGCATGACCCAGAGCGTACACCGCTACCGCTCTCACTTTCGAATATCGACTAAAATAAGTCCCTTCGTGTATCTCCATACTCGCAATATATCTCTATTCATCTTTCTTGTCAAAGTGTCTCACTGTAAGTAACAGTTCACACTTCTGAGCGAAGCGCTACCGCCATGATTTTGTCATTTCGAGTCTTCGACCCGCTTCGCCAAATGCGAAGCGAGGCGAGCGAGAAATCTCAGTGGGATTCTCACGGCTACATCAATAGCCTCAGAATGACAATACGTTGGAAACAACTGAATAGATACTGGAATCACACTAGATTTTTTTCTGATAGAGTAGTAGTATGCCTTCCTTTCTAAAACTTCCGAAAAATCAACTCATCTTTTTTCTATCGTTTCTTCTCATCGCCGCATCACCCAGGTTAGGTATTTTTCCTGCAATAACAGTTTTTCTATTGTGTGTTGGGTTTTGCCTTGCAGCAGATATTTTCTTCACCTATCTGCGGAGAAGAATGCTATTTTTTCCTCGTTCAGCCCTTATTACCGGTTTGATTCTTACCCTCATCATTGATCCGCAAGCGACATGGTATCAAATTATTGTCATCGCTGCAGCGGCAATACTGATAAAGAATTTTGTAAGGCCTTTTGGGAAGCATATTTTTAATCCAGCTGCATCAGGGCTTTTTACTGGGTGGGTAGCTTTTGGCCTCTATCCTTCCTGGTGGGCGCCATCTGCCTTTACCCTAAGCTCTTTTTTTGCTATCCCAAACCTTCTTATCCTCATCCCAATTCTTCTTATTGGGTATGTCTCACTCTACGGCTACAGAAGGTACGTTTCTGCAGCAACGTATGGAGCAGTTTACTTTTTCTTGCTGTTTTTTACCAATCTCTCAACCAATCTTAGCACTGCCCTTGGAACAATTTTGAGCTTTGGGACATTTTTTTATGCATTCTTGATGCTCGTTGAGCCAATGACATCTCCTGTGAAAAAGATACGGCAAGCACTCTACGGTGCATTTGTTGCAGGATGCACCATAGTGCTTGTTTATCTGCAAAAGACCACGGGTATGACCCTTTTTGATGTTTCACTCATCGCTTTACTGCTTGGCAATCTCCTTTTTTTCAGGTTCAGATAGCAGGCACTGAGTAACTATGTTGGAACGTTTTATTTTTCCACAACCTTCAATTCTGGGATAAGTCTGTAGTTCGGATTTTGGGAGACGTCAAAAGGTAATCTACCAACAATATTTCTGCTCAGAGGTTCACCTATCTTTTCAGACCTCTTAGCTCGGTGGTTACCGTCAAAAAGTGCATGGTTTCCCGCAGCGTCAATTGCCACTGTGACAGGTTGTGATACATCAGCGTTATCAACACCAGTTCGGAACACTATCACTTCTTGGGTGTAGAGTGGGGGATGCTCTTTATCCATAAGAAGAGAATTTTAGCAATTAGATCCTATGCAGCAGCGATTATTGCAGTATGCATATTTCTCACACCAGCTATAGCTTTTCTAGCACCAGTAAGGGCTAATGTTCCTTCAGTAAATTCAGCTCTTGCCATTTCACTAAGCCAGGTAGCTCCGCTAGGGTCGACACTAAGTGTATCCCGAACGCTTCCAGTAGTGACTATTCTGTCCCTAAACATGCGCGCCAACTCGGAATCCATGATAGGCTCATCTTGAGGCGCTACAAGCCCTTCCGCTATTGCCTTCATTCGAACGTACCACTGTCTGACGAGACTAAAGCCTTCTGTAAATGAGAAGTTGCTGGGTAGAGAGAGGTTTGGAATATCATCACGGGATAATCCATACACTTCTGCAAGTTCGCCATTCGGATCAGCGACCGCTCCGCCTTTACTATACCAATCCCATATCTTGTTGCTATCCCTGTTTAATGCGCCTACGATAAGAGAATAGGGAGAACTTTCTGCTCCACCTTCTTGCCTCATTTGCGCAATTCGTCTTTCAAGTGACATAGACGATTATTTTAGAGGAGGAAATCTTAGAAGTCAACTATAGGATTATAGCAGGGGCGCCCAGATTCGAACTGAGAAAAGCGGGTTTGTCCCAGAAATTCTTGCAATTTTTGCAGGGGTGGAGGGAATCGAACCCCCAGTCGTGGTTTTGGAGACCACTGGTTTACCGTTAACCGACACCCCCACCTTAAAAATTGCTTAGAATTTCGGATCCCGCAGTTGTAAGCTTTTTCTTCGAAAAAGCAACATACTGCTGGGAGAGTCCGCTGTCCACGCCTGTCTTCGACCACTTCGTGGTCGCGCAGGCGAGCTCCTTCGCTCACGCTCAGTCCGCTCCGTTTAACCACGCCCCCTCTAAGTAAATGCATTATAGAGAGTTACTAATACCTTTGCAATTTGAGCATGTAGGCTGTTTATGTATGATATATCGATATATCATACATATATTCGTAGTGTGTTAAAAAATGGTGGGTTTTACGTAGCCTCCAGCAGCTCGTATAGAATATCTTGCAATATTGATAAGTAACTTCTTCAATTCCAGCATCGATTTTTCCTCATCTAGCTTTTTTAGTGCGAGTTCATATCCTTCTCCTTTTGCTTCGTGTAAAAGTTGCATTCTTGAGACAGTCTCTCTTGTAATATGGAGTGCTCGAGAAATATCTACTTGAGAGAAACCCTCTTTTAAGAGAACAATAATCGCAAGTCGTTTTGCAAGCATTAGCCTTTCTGTTGGGCTAAGCAGAGACGAAAGAAATCCGCTTAGTTCTTCCTCTTTGCTTAATTTGGTGAGTACAACGTCTAAAGATCGAATGAGTTGCTCCTCATCATGTTTTTTGAGTTTAAATCTGGAGACGTGAGGCACATCTGTATCATATATCGATATATGATGCATAGTCAACATACGAAATTTAATGGGAATATCTCTATTGGATAGCTTTTTAAGTAGCAAATGCAACGTGTATTTTTGTCAGCGGTGGAGAAGTAATTACTTTAACTTCTCCGTCTCCTTGTGGTCTGTTACTTTCCTGCAGTGCTTGCAGAATTTATTGAGGACAAGCTTCTCGGGTGTCTCCATTTTGTTTTTGGTCGTGACGTAGTTGCGGTTTTTGCAAACCGAACAAACGAGTCCTATTGTAATGCGATGCTCTCCTTTTTTCTTTGCCATACCTTGATTTCCACAGATTATAGCAGATCTACACAGACATAGGAAAGTATTGATCTCCTTTGTAGGGTTGATGGGTGAGGCTGGCTCTGGTAAAATGACTGCACACTTACAAGCATGCCGATATAGCTCAGTGGTAGAGCAACGCTTTAGCCTGCCCGCCGAATTTGCCTCCCTAGCTCAGTGGTAGAGCGGCGGTTTTGTAAACCGTTGATAGCAGTTCGATTCTGCTGGGAGGCTCTGGCAAAGCAGGCGGGTAAAGCGAAGGTCGTGGGTTCAAATCCCTCTGTCGGTTCAATTATATTTCATCTTGATACCCGGTTAGTAACCAGGTAAAATGGATGTGTGAATACAAAAAGAAAAGGTAGTTTAGCGGTTGGTGAAGCAATTGCTCATTTTATAAGAACTGGTATAACAGTCTTAGTCCCAGTATCTGACTGCGATAAATATGATTTAGCCATAGATCAGGGGGGAATTATTAAACGTGTTCAATGTAAGTACTCGAGCGATAGAGAGCGAAGCGGAGCATTTATTGTTGACCTAAGAACATTTGGTGGATACAGGGAAAAGACATATCATACAAAATACCTGAAAGATGATTTCGATTTGCTTTTTATTTATTGTAGTAATGGAAACAGATATTTAATTCCAGCCGAAAAAATTGTCGGAAAATCGCAAATGGCAGTCGGTGCCAAAAGCTGGAATGACTTTTCATGCTGAGTTGGCGGAGCAGTCAATCGCACCTCGCTGTAGACGAGGCGTCCGAAAGGGCTACGGGAGTGCAAATCTCTCACTCAGCACCACGCCCCGACTATGTCGGGGCTCTATGTAAAATTGCCTAAGTAGTTCAGTGGCAGAACGCTTTCTTGGTAAGAAAGAGGCCATGGGTCCGATTCCCATCTTAGGCTCAATAAGCGGAGTACGACCGTAGGTCCTGAGCGAAACGAATGATTCCCCTGTCGGCTCAGCGTTTTCAAATCCACATTGACATCCTCTTTTTCAGATCGCATACTTGAGGTGTGCACGTATTCTTATCTAAGAAACAGAAAAGGGAGGCTGGTTTTACGCTCATCGAGCTTCTGATTGTCATTGGGATCCTCGGGATTCTCATGACCACGACACTCGTTGCCATTAATCCGCTCAGGCAAATTGCACAGGCGAAAAACACCAAGAGAAAATCAGATGCGGTAGCTCTTTTGAACGCGTTACAGCAGTATACTGCTGATCATGAAGGGAACCTTCCTGTGGTTATTTCCACAACGGCAGTCCCAATAAGCAAAACCGGTGTTGATTTGTGCGTTGGATTGGTTCCAATATATGTAGCTGGATTGCCAATAGACCCAGAGCTTGGGGGAGGGATCGTGCGGTTTATTGACTGCAGCACCACGTATGATACAGGCTACACTATTTCCAAAAACGGTTCACAAGTTACTGTTGCGGCTCCACTGGCTGAGTACGAAGAGGTCATTTCGTATACGAGATAAAACGTAGAGGAAAAACTGCCGTCTTTATGGAGTGGCAGTTTTTTTTGTTGGATAAAATCTACCCTTAGGATACGGAGTTGAGAAGCTCATTTTCTCAAAGGTATACGTGTAGGAGGGCTATTTATTCCACCACGGTGAAACGAAAAGCGCCCCGTTTCCCCCTGATCCGCCAGCTGGCGGATTCAGGGAAATACCTCATGAGTAATGAAATTGTAGAGAAAAATATTTTGCAACCAACTCCAATATCAAAGGGCTACACGAGTATAGTTTTCATTCTGTGAAAAATCAAGGTATATAGTATTCGGATTTTAAAAACCTAGGAGGCTGAGGCAGAAGCGGTAGAGAATGCCGATAAGCGTTGAAAGCCCTGTGGGAAGAAGAAGGAGGAAAAGTATCAATCCGGCACCGAGGTTACCAATTGAGAGATATGCATGGGCTGTTTTTTCAGGAAGAAGGAGAGCAAATACTTTTGATCCGTCAAGCGGAGGGATGGGAAGAAGATTAAATATAGCTAGTAAAACGTTGAGACTAATAATTTGAGCGAATATGAAAGCTGCAATATCTGTAAATGACTGTAATGGAATCCTTCTAAAGATAAGGTCAAACAGCGAATAATCCTCCTTAAAAAGTAGAGTAAATATTACAGTGCCCATGATAGCAAGAATGATATTGGTTAACGGACCGGCAAGAGAGACAAGGGCAATGTCTTTTCTCCCTTCTTTTAAATTAAACGGATCGATTGGAACCGGTTTTGCTCCACCGAAAATGATAGGTGAACCCGTAATAATAAGGAGCATAGGCAGAGCAATACTCATAATCGGGTCGATATGCGGACGCGGGTCAAGCGTCAATCTTCCGAGAAGCCTGGCTGTTGGATCCCCGAGCCTGTCGGCCACAAAACCATGAGCCATCTCATGCAGAATAGCTGAATATATTAAGATGAACAGTGTAACGATGATGAAGGGATCAAGAAGGTTCATGCAAAAACTTCGAATTGGTACAAGTTGCGCATTCTTGTTATTTTACCCTTTTTTTAGTATACTAACAACCGCATATGTCAGGAAATAAATGTGCAAATTGTGGAAAAGGCGTTTTGTATGGACATAACGTCTCACATGCAAAAAACAGGACACGAAAGCTTTTTCGTCCTAATCTTCATTCAGCACGAGTGCTTATCGGGACTACGAGACGAAGGATGAAGCTCTGCACAAAATGCCTCAGAATGTTCCGTGAGATGGAGAAGGAAGTAGTAGCTGCACGTGCAGGAAAATTCACACAAGCCTCGAGTTAAATTTCTAATTTCTAATCCGTCAGTTGACGGACTAATTAACCTAATCAAATCCCAATTCAAAATTTTAGAATTGCTTAGTGCTTGTTTAGAAATTAGATTAATTAGGTTAATTAGATCAATTTCTCCAATGTTTCTCTCATTTCCGGATATCCATTGAGGAAGTCTCTTATCGACATCGGTTTTCCTCCTTCCAATTGAATCATATTCTGCGGTAATAATTTCATAATTCGTAATTCATGATTCATGATTCGAATCTTAGTCCATGCATTCGGCCAAGGGTAATATGCTCTAATCATTCGATCAAGTTGTTGCGGACTTGGGGGTTTATCTATGTCAAAATAGCCATCAACTTTTTTCAACCGTTCTGTCAGCGTAGCTTTTTTTTCATCTTGCGGTTGCGGCGTATAGTTTTTGTAATCCTTTAGGACTTCAATGAGAAGTTCTGCGCCCTGCTTGTTTAACGTAGTCAAAAGCGAATCAGTTGTTTCATCAGGTTTGAGCGTGTATTCTTTCTGTGCCAAAATAGGACCAGCGTCAACTTCAGCTACCATTTTCATCACCGTGACGCCCGAGATGCGATCGCCGTTTAAGATTGCATTTGGCGCAGGCGAGGGGCCTCGGTATTTTGGTAGTAATGAATGGTGGATATTGATACTTGCAAGCTTAGGTAGCGTCAGAAAGTTATCAGGTAAAAAAAGACCGTAGTCTTCAACAACGAAAAAATCAGGCTTCAGCAGTTTCAGACGTTCTAAAGTCTCCTCATCGAGCGTGTCAACTGTTACAACTGGAATATTTTTCTCAAGCGCGAAGTTTTTGAGAGGACTTGGCAAAAGACGGCCTCTTTTATCTGGGCGGTTGGGGATGGTGACAATGCAAGAGAGACCAAGAGACTGTTGAATAATTTTGGCTCCGATCAGAGAATATTTCGTGTTGCCAAAAAAAACGATTGTTAGTTTGCCTCTCTCACTTTTTATGCTTTGCATAGAGATTCAAAAGCGCAACATGCAGCAGTGAAGAGATAGTGATGATTGAATTGTAGAAAAGGACTGCAAATCCGCCGACATCATAGAAATAGATATTGAAGTTATAATTGGTTTTGCTATTTAAGTAATCTGCAACTATTGACCTTACATCAATTTGTCCTACTTCTAAAAGAACAATGAGAAAGATGGGCAGTAGTAAAAGAGACCTTTTTGAAAACTGCTTTTTGAGAATAATTTTCTTCCAAAGAACGCTGGCGCAGAAGGCAAAGAAGACAACAAAAAGAAAGTAGACAGCCATTTCTTCAATTGCGCGAATATCAAGAATCGTGTTGAGAAATGGAACACCGTACGCTATGAGGAAAATGAGAAGTGATAGGAGAAAAAAGCTCTTTTGTGTTTTTACTTTTCTCATCACTTGATAGAGAGCGATTGAAGAGAGCAGTGGTAGAAGGAATGCTATTAAGCGAAAAAAATCATCGGGGGAGCCGTTCAGTATTGACGAGGGGAGCACAATAGGAAGGAATGCTAAGTAATACGCATTTGAGCTTAGGAAAAGTAAGAGCACGAAGAATACTATTTTGTCCACATTCATAGCTTGATTTCCTCAAACACCGTTTCTCCTTTTTCATTTTTCTTTGATTTATAGAGGGTACCTTTTTGTTCAAGGACACGTTTTGGGAAAAGGATGCCATGAAGATGGTCAACTTCATGCTGGATAATAGTCGCGAGAAATCCCTTGAACATTTTTATTTGCATTTGGCCAGTTGTAAAGTCAGTATATGAGAGCGTAACACGGTCATGGCGTTTCACGACGCCCCAGACATCGGTGAGTGAAAGGCATCCTTCAAGCTTGACATCGGTAGGTTTTCCGCCAGGCATAGCCCCTTTCGGGGAGGCGGATCGTCCTTTGGCCGACTTTTTTTGGTTATCAGTAAATGATGTAATTTGTGGATTGATAAAAACGATGACAGGGGATTTTTCAGTCTCTTTCGCAAGAAACAACTGAAGGGATTTGCCGACTTGAGGCGCTGCGAGGCCGACACCTTCCGGGTCCTTCGCATTCTCAAGTGTTTCTGTCATCTCCGTGACAAGTTTTTTTATCGATGCGTCGATTTTAGTTATTTTTTTTGCGACTGCTGAGAGTACGGGATTGGGCGCTTTGACAATCTGATACATGAGAGTATTATACATCAGAATGCTCGATCCGAATGTATCCGAATTATTCGTCCAAATGAATCCGAATATTTTTAGATAAATTCGAGATAATTCGGAGTAAACATTCGGATCAATTAGGATTTCCAGGAGGAGAGTTGGTCTTTGACTTGTTTGTCATTTGGGTTAATGTTTGTCAGAATATACTGCATATTTTCCTCAGCTTTTTTCTGGTTTTCAGGACTTACAACACTCGTTCCGCCTTTTGTCGCAAGATCTCTATAGAAAAGGCCGAGTGCAAAGTATACATCACGAAAATCTGGCTTGAGTTTTTTTGTTGTTTCTAAGACTTTTATGCTTTCCTGTACTTGCCCTGTCTGGCCAAGGAGCACGCCATAATTGTATCCGATCTTTGCATCGTTTGGAGCTCTCTGGTAGGCTTTTTGAATTGTTTGTAAGGCCGTTAGGAGATATTGCGGATTGATTTTACTGAGCTCATAGAGCATCCGCACGCGATTTTTCATATACACGACGTTTGCAGGATGACTCTGCTCGAGTTCATCACTGAGCGTTAAGGCTTGCCGCAGATATTGCTCTGCATTTTGCGTATCCTTTTGTTCAGCATAGATCGTTGCTAACACGGCGCTGCCATAGGCTAGTTCGTCTTGAAAGACAGGTTCGTGACGTCTTTGTTCGACTGCCTTCAGAAGATTAGGGTAGCCTTCCTGAAATTGTCCGATACGGTTGAGGTTATATCCCAGCGCGTACGCCTTATCAGCGCTCCAAAACCGGAACAGGAGGTAGAGAATATAGAAGCAGACTATCCAAAGTGCGACTACTGCCCCATAGCGTTGGAGAGAGATGTTTTCATCTGCATAACTTGCGGAGACAGTTGTTGTGGATGAGGTCTTTGCAAATCGTTTCTGAAGAATAAAGAGACATCCCGGTGCTAAGAAGAAATAGAGATTGACTATCACGACAGAGAACCCGAAGAAATTGCTGATATAGACAGTAAGAAGACCTGCAAGAAGACTGAGGCTCAGGAGGGCGTATTCGGGATTAAGAGTAGATTCTTTTGGTGTATGTTTGAATAGGTGCACTATCTCTGCAAAGAACCAGTGGAGTATTGTCGTTTTTTTCTCACCATGCAGGAGCCCTAGGCCTTCGTGTAAGAGCCATTTGAGCATAAGAAACCAAAACCATCCGATCAACAAGAGGTATGTCCCAAGCCCGTAAATACCTGTTGTTGCAAGGTAATTGAGATATTCATTGTGAGCCTTGTTGTAGAGGTAATCCCATTCTGATGTCAGGTTTTGCTCTTGCGGTTTATGCTGGTAGTACGCGAAGGCGAATGTCTCGACGCCACTTCCAAAAATCGGATACGCCTTCCAAGCATTTATCGCGCCTTTCCAGACGTTTTTCCGGATATTGCCCGAGTCAGTAATGTTTGCGACGCCTGATTCTATTTGTGCGTTTTTCGCGTTCTGCGCATTTTGATCAGTTTGTTGTGGCGTTTGCGTTGTCTCCCCAGATGACGTTGCTTGTTTCTGTGTGTCTAAGGATCCGATGGCTCTCATGACTTCATGCTGAACACTGGTTCCCAGTGAGAATTGCTGAAGTTGAGGAATAGGGATGCCGAAAAAGACGTTACAAAGAGCAAAAAGCAGCGTACAAAGAGCAAAGGGGAGTATGTATTTTTTGAATGATACGAGAAGGAGTACCGCCCAGAAGAACGCATTACCTATCAGAAATGCCAAGAAGCCAGCGCGGGTATTGGTAAAAATGAGGGCTGTGTAGAAAACTGTAGCAAGTATTATGTAGCATGTAGTAGGCAGTAGGTTATTCTTCCAAGCGCTGAGAAAGCCTACATTTTCCTTCGTGCTTGAAACGAAGATGCTTTTGAGAAAAAATGCGAGGACGACTGGGAGGAGGAAGGAGAGGTACGCCGCCATCCAGGCTGGCTGGCCAAGCGTTGAGAAAATACGAACTGTTGGAACAAACTGATCTGTCCAGCAGGATATATCAAAGTTTCCCCTCACAACATAGCAGGTTGGATCAACGCCAAAATGCGCAGGAAGGCCCCATAAGACCACGATAGTCGCACTGATGAGACTTATGGAGAGGATACGCCTTACCGCTTTAATTGTAAGGTTTGTGACAAGCGCATAGTAGAGAATGACATACGCAAAGGTTGAAAGAAGTCCCCCATTGAAGCGGGAGTAGTAGCCCCAGAGAGAAATCCGACTGTCAAGTGAGAAAATGGTGGAGATGATTTGTGAAGAAAGAAAGAGCATGATGGGGATATCCAGTGGAGTCCGTTGAACGCGGAAGTTTTTGGTAACTAGCATATTCGTTATCCACGCAGCGAGAATGATTGCTGTCATTCCCCACGCTACCCACATCTTGGAAAGTTCGAAAAGCTCAGAATTATCTGTAGTGAAGACAAGAGGCACGAGGAGGAAAAGTGCATAGAAACCGTAGCGGATAATTTGTTTGGAGATGTCGGCAAGTACCATGTGGAGAATGGAATTATCCTAACACATGTTAGGGTGGCTGGCAATCAATCGGAATTTATTCACCAGTTCTCGCAGTCGCGTTCCTCACCAGGTAGTTAATATCCACTCCATTGACATTCCCATCATCATTCAGATCAGCGGAGAGTTTCTTGGTCGGGTCAGTGCAGGCTTTTGGTGGTGCATCAATGCTGAAGCAGTCTACGAGAATGTTGTAGTCGAGAATATCAAGGCTATTGTCGCCATTGCTGTCTCCTACGACAAGCGTTGTTTGTGAAAGTACAATGGGAGTTGGGTTATTTTGTGTAACGGTGATAAATCCTGGAGCTAAGCGTCTTAGGTATCGAGGGGTCTTGATTCTGACCAGGTACGACCCATTTGCAAGGGATGTACTCAGAGAGATTGTTCCAGTGAATTTACCTTGGGCCTGGTTAAATATTATAGTACTGCTTGCACTTTCAATCACCGGACCTGTTGGTGTTTCGTAGAGTTCAAACGTGATATTTCTCTGTGGATTGATCGGTGAGAAGTTGCCTGCTGCACCTGGTGTTTGTATATCTCCACCGTTGCCGATAGCGTTGAGGAGTATGTCAAGTACTACCTGAGGAGCTTGTGGAAGAGGAGTGCTCGTTGGCGGCAATGGAGTGCTCGTGGGTACCACAGTAGGCGTAGCAGTAGGCAGTGGTGTCGGTGTGCGAGTAGGCGTGGCAGATGGCGGTACTGGAGTTAGCGTGGGAGTCGGAGTGCGTGTTGGTGTGAGGGTTGGAGGATTTGCAGTTGGAGTCGGTGTTGTTCCTGTCGTGATGGTATAGGTTGATGGAGCAGTTACGCCTAAGGGGAGTGCTGTTGCTATGCCTTCTGCTGTTACTTGGGCTGATTGGAGGGATAGGTCCCCTGATCCTATTCCTGTGCCTTTAACAGTCAGAGTACCGATGGGAACAGTACCGGTAATCTGTGTTGTTGACGTATTGACAGCTGCAAAGCGAATTGTCCCAGTGGAGTCGGTAATCGTATTGATAAGCTCGGTGTTGAAATTGCCGGCAGGTTGAAAACTCACACCATCAACGAGCGTTGTGTTGTACGAAAGTCGTATATCAACGCCGGTGATATTGTTCGTCTGGGCACTAAGTGAAACATTGATAGTAAAATTGTTATTCACGACAGCTGATTGGGAAGAAGGGGCAAACGAGAAGGTGACTGCCTCACCTGCCGCTCTGGAGCGAGTTTCTTGTTGCTTTCTGATTTGAAAGGCTATAAGCCCGATTGCCAGAACAAGTATGATGCCGACAACAATAAGTACCAGCCGATTTCGATTCATAAAATCATTTTGACCTTGACAAATCCATTAAGGTTTATATGATTGTCCTTCCAGAGACTCTACAAGGAAGTTTTTAGGTATCCTCTTCAGTCTACTCTGGAATTTATCTCGTTGTCAATTCATGTTTTGAACGCTTGTAACCAAATATTGAAGTCCACAAGATCAACAGCCCCATCACTATTGAGGTCTGATTGTTTTGTGGTCAGATTGCCGAGGAATTCATCCCGCCAGATATTAAAGTCGAGGAGGTCAACTTTTCCGTCTTTGTTAATGTCGCCAAGGAGGATAGGAGTTGGCGTTGGTCCCGACTGAGTCGGGGTTGGGGTTCTGGCGGCAGTTGGTGTGGGGGTGCGAGTTGGTGTTGCAGTAGCAGTACTAGGAGTGGGTGTTGGCGTAGAAGTAGTTGTTGGCGTAATGGATGGCTGCGGTGTGCCTCCGCCTGCCTCAACAATGCTAATATCATCTAGCCAGGCAATTTGGGGGCCATTAATTACCCAAAAAAGATCAAGTCTACCACTGGTATTGGTGCTTGTTACGGTAAATGATCCGCTTACATATTGCCAGCCACCTCTACTATCACGGACCCAGGGCGAATAGTACTGTTGTAAGGAAGGCGACAGTTCGACATAACGAAGTGTTGGTCCACGACCTGTCAGCTCGCCATCTGTTTTTATCCAGGCTGACATAATGTATTTTTTGCCTGGTATCAGATTAAGCCCCTGGGCAATATATAATCCTCCTAGATCCGGAACCGGGCCTGAGATTTTAAGAGACGCATTTCCTGTGTGTGCAACAGTTGTATCAACTGTTCCGCTGTACCATCCACCCGATCCTTCAAACCCGGGATTTATAACAAGATTTGGGTTGGTAGGAGCATCATTGTCAGTTATTTTGACAAGAGCACGACTTGGAAGATCTCTGACATAAGAAGAAGATGGAGCAATATCAAGCCGGATATATTCATCGCCTTCAAATTCCGCATCATCGACTGGAGCAATGGTAATTGTGGTTGATGCTTGCCCTGCGGGAATAGTTGCAGCTGAGGGGATTGAGAAGTCAGTGATGTTTTGTGCAATTGACCAGTTATATCTTCCATTGAGGTCGACTCTGTTGGCAAACCCTCTATTTATCGTCAGCGAATTTGTTTTATCGCCTTTTCGTACAAAGGTGAGCGTTGCTTGCTTGCCGTTTTCGGAGGCGAGGGGATCTGTTTCTAGGATGTACACAGCTGGTTTCTCATAAATGGTTATCAGAGCATCAGATGGTGTTCCTGTCTCATACTGTGCTGTTGGTGTCAGTGTCAGGATAATTGTTTCATTTCCTTCATTACTCACAGCATCTTGAATTGGTGTGATAGGAATTGTAATGGATGAAGATCCGGATGGAATCGTTATTGACGTAGCAGTCGTTGTGTAGTCTGTTCCATTTGTCGCGGATCCGGTGAGGGTAAATTGCACGGTGAGTGATGAATCAGTCGCTCCCGTGCGGGAGATAGTAAACTTTCCGGGATTGTTACCATTTTCTGATGCGTCATCGTCTGTTGCTTTCACTCTCACTTCAGGAAGCGTGCTAACCGGAGTATTGTATTCAAGAATCTTCGAATCGGTCGTCCCACCATATAGCTTGCCATTGAGAACCGCAATACTGACGACAGAACTAGGGGTTGTTGTGATCGTTGTCCATGTGGTGAGGTCTGATGAACTTTTTACCGTTTTGGTTGTTCCTGCGGTTAGTACATACACGTTATTCCCGTAGACTGCCATATCTCTGAGAGAATCCGTTAATGGATTGGTTTGTTTCGTTCCATAAAAAACCCCAAGCCGCGAACCATATAAGTAGACTAGCTGTCCTTTAAAGGGTACTGCACGAGGCATTGATTGTTTTAATGTGCTATTGTCAGTCCATGTTGTGCCGTCGAAAACTTTTGTGAGAGAACCATTGTGGTAGTACAACTTACCATTCCACCCAACAACACTTCCTCCGCCTTTCTGAACGATTTGCCAGTTGACAATCCCTGGTTCACTACCGTAGGCTAGATCACCATTATCGTGTGAGTTATAGAGAAGCCATAAATCGTTGCCTGTTAGTGTCGCGATATCGTATCCATATGATGTGTTGACGTTGTTGACTTCATACCAGCCAATATCAGGATCTAGCACCGCAAAGCTTGACTGTACCATAGTATGCATGGCGTTTTCTGTTACGGTATAGAGCCTTCCAAACATTGATCGAAAACGAGTGAGGAGTTCGGTTGTGACAAGAAATCCTTTCCCCCAGGTTTTTGTGGTTGGGTTAAAGGGATCAAGAACAATCGGGCCTTGGTGGCTAATCCCATACCCGCAATAAANNCTATTCCCATACCCGCTATAAAGCTCATCATACCAAGGCTGAAGAGCAAGTAGGGACTTGTAGCCAGATGTGTATTCTTTTGAAGCGTGCGGATGGATTCCGACCTCTACCCAATCAGTCGTTGCAGCACGAGACCTTCTGTCTTGCTGTTGTTTGACAAGAAAGAGTGTGATAACAACACCTACTATCAGAAGAATGAGAGCAAGGACACCAAGCGTTTTTCTACTAAGTGAGAAAGACATATACTAAAAGCGTAGTATGAGTGAGGAGTAAAGTCAAATGTGAGCTATTAACCCGCTTTATATGCACTCAACCATATATTAAAGTCCAGAAGATCTACCTTTCCATCACTATTCAGATCTGACTGTTTCGTCGTCACATCTCCTAGGAATTCGTCTCTCCAGATGTTGAAATCCAACAGATCAACCTTGCCGTCTTTATTGATGTCTCCTGTAAGGGGAGTTGGCGTTGGGGATGGAATTCCTGAAGGATTATACACATAGATTTTGCTATCCGTAGTACCTATATAGAACTTGCCATCAAGAATTGCTAGGCTTTGGGCGGTAAAGGGAACAGTTGGTACAACAACTGTCCAGTTAACAAGATCAGCTGTTTTCATGATCTCTGAAGAAGTTAAGACATACAGCGCATCGCCATCTTGGATAATATCCTGAGCGGAAAACTCTGCAGCTCCTACAGGGTTTGGAACAAATGAGTAACTTGTTCCGTCAAAGGCTGTTACGGTCCCATAACCTTCATGTATTCGATAAATCAGCTTTTCAGCAAATTCGATTGGTCGCCAGCCGACTCCATCTAGAGGGAGAAGACTTGGGCCATCTGACCAAGTACTTGTTCCTGGATCAAATACTTTTGACGTAGGATGAGCACCGCTATAGAAATCTCTTCCTTGCACATACAGTTTCCCTTTAAAGACACCTGCAAAGTAGAACCGAGCAAAGTCACTTGCATAAGTAGTAACTTTTGGTATACAGAGGGATTGACTCCAGGTAACACCATCGTCAAGGCTTCTCCATGCACAGGCATTGAAACCGAGTGCCCCAACGAGCCAGAGATCAGACCCAGTGAGCGTGACCATATCAAATGCATGCGATGTCGTGCTAGGAATACTCACATCCTTCCATGGTTTGCCTATCTCCCCAACTGCATAATCAGCATTTATTTTCCGATCAATGGCAGGTGCATAAAGCTTACCTCGAATAATCCGGTAGTTGGAAATTGCTTCAGTATCAGAAATCCATTCCTGTGTAAAAACCTTTGTTGCTGGATCAAACGAGCGGATGGTCACAGGACCAGTATTCGAGGTATAGTCGCCATAGCCTGAATAAATTCTTCCGTTCCAGGCAATAAGTGTTTGTAGTTGTTTTGCTAGAGCAGTTGTTTCTATTGATGCATCAGGATGGATACCAACAAGTACCCAGTCAGGAGAGATAGTCGGTGATGGAGTTGGCGTGCGTGTTGGGCCGGTAGGTGTCGGGCAGCGACTTAAACCACAAGGAGTTGGTGTTGGTGTAAATGTAGGCGTAGGTGAAGGCGTTTGGGCAGAAGCTTTTTGCTCGTCCTGTGAGAACACGAGAAATGCCACTGAGAGAAAAAGAATAGTGAGAACGAATCGCTGCATAGCTTAATTATTACAAGATTTGTATACAGAAAGCCAGAGGTTAAAGTCGACAAGGTCTATTTTACGATCCTTATTAATTTCAGCAAATCGCAGTATTTCTCTGTCAAGCGCTAGGTGGTATAGTAACAGCTCACGGTTCTAACATAAAACTGTCATTCTGAGCGTAGCGAAGAATCTTTTGCTTATAAGATCCTACGTACGTTGGCCTCAGGATAACAAAATCGTGTCAGACTTGTGAGTAGTTACGTGGTATAATATGTATCAATAGGCGATAATTGTCGGTATGAAACAAAAAGAAAAAACACATCTTCCTGAGTTTTTACGACCATATTTTTGGGATGTAGATTTTGGAGAGCTGGAAGTTAACAAGCATGCTTTTCTTATTATAAAGCGGGTATTGGACAGAGGAAATCTTTCTGACATCCGTTGGCTCCTTAAATCCTATGGAAAGGATGAGGTAAAAAAAGTAGTTATAGGGACACGCGATCTTGCACGGCCAACCGGTAATTTTTGGGCAGACATACTAGAGATCCCAAAAAATCAGGTGCCATGTTTACAAAAACCTTACTCCCCGATACACTTCGGGTTATCCAGTTAATTTCAGGTATTTCGGAAATCCAAAAAGCATACCTCGCCGTCCGGGCTCAGATCAGCCTGTTTGGTTTACTTTTGATGGCGGTCCTTACGGGAGAAGAGGTTGAGTCTAGAAAATTAAGACATGCGCATAGTTTCCTCTTTAATTTTCTCTCCTAAAAATATCTTCAGAAGCGACTGATAGGGAACATCCCGTTTGTTTGCCAGTTTCTTAAGCTCATCAATCATTGACTGCGGAAGACGAAGGCTAATCGTTTTTGTTGACGGTTTCAGCTCTGAAAAATCAAATTTCACAGGCCTCAAGTCGTCAAGAAAATCCAATGGTGAGTGGGTGGACCAGAACTCTCGCTCTTCATCCTCGTTTTTAAACCGTGGTATTTTATTTTTTTTCTGTTTTTTCATAGCTATTTTTCTTTGGTCACCTCGCTTTTCTCTTCTTGGTAATATGCACGCTCTTTTTTACTTTGATCTCGCGACATGATGGGACGTATTCTCTCTTGCTGTTCTCCTCGTAAGGTAAAAGAAACGATAAGTTTTCTTCCTTTATTGGTAACACCAAATGCGAAATATCTCTCTTCTTTTTGTGAATGCGTTCTGTCTGGCAAGATCACAGGATCATTTACAAATACTTCCTCAGTCTCAGTATTTTGGACATTGTGTTTTTTGACATTTTTCTCTTTGTTCCCTGTGTCCCACTCAAAAACGAGTGGTTTTTTTACGGGTGCCGTTTTCCTCATGGCGACTATTTATGTATATGATGATAGTATACATAAAGTACCTTGTCAAGTATTTGCTTTATACGCCGTGAGCCAGATATTGAAGTCCAGTAAATCGACCTTGCCATCAGTATTGAGATCTGCGAGTTTGGTGGTTAGTGTTCCAAGGAATTCATCTCTCCAAATGTTGAAATCGAGAAGATCAACTGTGCCATCTTTGTTGACGTCACCAAGGAGAGAAGGAGTCGGTGTTGGTGTCCGTGTTGGGGTTGGTGTCGGGGTGCGAGTCGGTGTGGCTGATGGTGGTGTTGTTGGAACAGGAGTACTCGTTGCACACGTTCCCTCACAGAGTGCAATATCATCAAACCAGACAGTTCCAGCTGTCATGTTCCAGACCAAGTCCACTCGTCCTGCAATAAAATCTGTGGGAAGCGTGAAGGTGGTTGAGACTTTCGTCCAGTTGTTGGTACCTAAGAGTTTTTGGGTGGCAAAGATCTGAGTCGGCGAAGGAGAGCTTTTCGAGTAGGCAATATAGGCACCAACTCCACTAACAGCATCAGTTTTGATAAATCCTTCAAGCGCATAGGTTGCCCCAGGCTTGAGTGTCGGGCTTTGCTGCGTATAATTAAACCCATCGGTTGGGACAATAGCCTTCATTGACGCAACACCCGTATGAGCAACAGTATTATCCCAGGAGTTACTCGTTCGCGAAGCCCAACTCGTCGGATCACCAGCGGTCACCTGTTCCATTGAGGGATTAAGAAGAATGTTTTGTCCCTGCTGAAGAGGAGTTGGGGTTGGAGTTCTTGTTGGCGTGGAAGTTGGTGAAAGAGCACCTGTTGGAGTAGGTGTAGGAGTCATCGGACCAGTACAGGGTGTTGTCGTACCGTCAAGCTTGCCGTCAAAGCAGTTGCCAGAGATGATTTCAGGAGGTGTAATCGTTCCAGATTTATCAACAATTTTTGTAATACTGGTGCCAGTGTTGTTGGTAATTTCATATTTCCCGGTATTGAGATAGATACCATAGGTAGTATTGTATGGTTGCTGGATAAGAAATACGCTTGCAAGGTTGCTTAGGGTATTATCACGAATAAAGTAGTTGAAGTAATCATAAAACTCTGGCGGATTTTGACCGTTGAGAATAGTGCGCGGATCTGCACACGCTGCAATTAATGTCTTATACGGACCAGTTACAGTGTTTTTGTTAAATAACGTATCACAAGCACCAAGAACAACGTAGTGGGTAGTATCCACACCGCCTTTAAACGTATTTCCAGAATATACTAAGTACGCAGGTTTTCGTTTTTCCCAGGGATCTAAAGTTCCATTGCCATTATTATCAAATGTCGCGTCTTGATTTGTCCAGTTTCCGGTAGCAAATTTCGTCGTGTTCTTGCCGTAAATGTTCGGATATCCCACGTTTTTTTCAAAGACAGTGTTGAGAATACCTGCACCATGGGGTCCGTCAAGGGTAACACCAGTACCACTTAAGAAGTGACTATTCCTGACCCATATATTGTTACAGTTGACAACGCACTGATACCCGACATTATCGAATGTGACATTATCGAATAAGATATCTTCAGTGTCTTCAAAAAGAAAAGCAAATGCTGTTCCATACGGAAAGCGAGTGGGATCGTTATCAGGATACTTGAAGGTGAGATTCTTGATGGAGAAGTTGCTGACGGGAGCATAGAGTCTCAGTGGTGGTTTTGGCTGATCTGGATCTCTGTAAGCCATACTCGTGACATGGAAGTTCCCCTGAATAACAGTGGTTGGGTCATCTGAGTACATGTGGACATTGCTCTTGCGAAGAATTTCCACATTGGCATGGCCAGCTGTCCATTCAAGACCATACTGATTGAGTGTCCAGACAGGAGCATTTGTCATCACATAGGGACTACAGGATTTGGGGAAGAAGAGTGTCCCACCTGTTGCAGGGAGTGCTGCGAGTGCTTCTTTAACACCAGCGGTATCTGAACCAGTCTTGTAGTTACAGACATTGACAGGTGTTGTGCCGTCGCTGATGCCGCCAACAGCAATACGGTTGGGATTAGAGGGATTGTACGGATGGGTGGACCACCACTCCTCAACTGTTTTCGTGTACATAGAAGAATCCCAGTGGGGAACTTTGGTGGCGGTTATTCCTGCGCCTGGTGTCGGCGTGGGAGTCGGAGTCGGAGTTACAGATGTTGGAGCTGGTGTGGTTGCCTCAAGGCTGATTGGCTCAAGGATTTCTCCATCACAAGGTTTGCCAGTGTACTCGCAAAGGACTGCATCATCAAACCAACCTGAATTGCCAGTCAGTAGGTTAGTCCAGGCAACGTCAAAGTGGCCAGCGGTATAGTCTGTGGGAGTCTTGAAAAAGTTCTCTGTTTTTACCCACCCACTGTCAGCGTTTCTGGTTCCTGAACCAAGGGAATAAATCACTGGCGCAGACTGCCAGTACTGAAGACCAATGCTACTGTCAGGTTCTGAGACCTTGTCTGATTTGGTCCAGATAACCATTTTGTAGATCGTGTTTTGCTTTAAGGTTGGTTTTTGGTTGATATATACATTGCCGCTTGTCGGTCCATCGATCCTGTGTGAGGCAACACCTGTGTGGGCAACGGTATTATCCCATACGCCTTTAGGTTGTGTTGCAAACGGTGCGCTCCACCCTGTGGGAAACCCACCTGTCTGTTGCTCAAAGGAAGCATTGGTGAGAAGGTTGGGCATACGAGCTCCCGGTGTTGGGCGAACTGATCCATTAACGAGTTCATAGAGTTTTCCATCGCCAGCGCGATATGACTGTTGAGTACCTAAATTATGGACGATTCCACTCTCGACATCTTTCAATGCTCCGGTGAAATAATCAGAGGTGATCGTAATATTTTGGCTTGCACAATTATTATTAACGACCATCACATAATACGTATTTTTGGTTTTATCTTTAAATGTTCTCACAACAGCATCGTCGTGCAGGACTGTCGTTGCGAAGAGGTCATCTGTTGGCCGGATGGAGTTAAGTGTCGTCGCGAGTGTCTTCACCCGTCTTCCTAGGTCACCTATTTCTGTATAGAACGCTGGGTTATTCTTAAAGCCTTGCCAGCGGGTCGTTGGTGTGACAGTATCCTCATAGGTAAACCAAAAAATACCATCGACACCTGATGCGAGAGACATCCAGTTCTCAAGCCTGATCTCCTCGGGTCCTGTTGGGTAGCGTTTTTCACTGGGGTTTCCTCCACCATCATCAGGTATTGTCGCGTTGGTTTGCAGGATGATCCAGGCAGGATGCAGAGGATCAGCTTTGTACTGGACATACTCTCTGGTTGCCATGAAGAAATCTTTGACACTTGTCGGAGGGTAGACAGTAGTCTCGCCTGGTTTATTCAAGGTATTGTAGGTTTGGCAAGCTTCGTTGTAGCGAGTATACGGGTTGGTGTAGAAGATGTTGCTGTTTGCTTTGTAGTAGTCATAGTTTTTATACATACCAGGGTCATAGCCTATCATCATAGGAGAGCTGAAGCGGGTGGGATCGTACTCTTTGAAGACTTGGGAGGCAAGCCTGTTTTTCTCTCGGGAATAGAGAGGCGCATCGTCAATGATGTTGTAGCCAACAACGCTTGAATTATTCTTCATGGTATCGATAATCGGTTGAATGATACTTCTGGCACTCTCAATGGTAAGGGCAGGTTCGGGATTGCCGTATTTGGTTGGGTCAAACCACTGTTTGAGCAGCGGATCCATCCTGGCAGCAATCACCGGAAAGTTGCGAGAATTCGCAGCTGTCAGATTAGGTGTACCATTGGTGAAGAGCATGCTGTTGAGATTATGCGGAACAAGCTGGGTATCTATCTCTGTTGCCATATCCATCTTTCCCACTCCCCAGTAGCCTGAATCAGTGAAGATGCCGAAGGGGAAGAAAGGAGAGCCTTCTGCTGCTCGCTGTCGAATATCTTGCTGCTGTTTGACAAGAGAGAGTGTAACAACAACACCTACTATCAGAAGAATGAGAGCAAGGACACCAAGCGTTTTTCTACTAAGCGAGAAAGGCATGTACTAAAAGAGTAGTGTGAGTGAGGAGTAAAGTCAAATGTGAGTGATTAACCCGCTTTATATGCACTCAACCATATATTAAAGTCTAGAAGATCTACCTTTCCATCACTATTCAGATCTGACTGTTTCGTCGAAAGGACACCAAGGAACTCATCTCTCCAGATGTTAAAGTCAAGCAAATCTACTTTTCCATCTTTGTTCACATCGCCAACCAGAATAATAGGAGTCGGAGTTGTTGGAACAGGCGTGTTAGTTGCTATTCCTGTTGGGATAGGGGTAGAGGTAGGCGTTGGAGAGGTACCTGTTCCACAGACTCCCTCACAGAGTGCAATATCATCAAACCAGGCGGTGGCACCTGATGAGATTACTGCATGCATATCAAGTCGTCCTTTTTGATAGTCTGAAGGAGTCGTGAATGTTCTTGAGAAGAAGGTCCAGTTTGTCGTTCCGCGGACAAGCTGTGTTTCAAAGATCGTCGTTGATGCTTGCGTGACGACGTAGCGGATCTGTGCTCCGAAGTCTGACGTCAAAACATGATTTGTCTTGATCCATCCCTGAATCGTGTAGGCAGTATTTGGTTTAAGAACCGGTGGCCAAGGTTCAGTTGTCGCAGTACCTTTATGATAAGAATAATTATCGCCGGGACCTGCTATCTTCATTGATGCGATTCCTGTATGAGCTACAGTGTTATCCCATGTTCCTCCTGACCAATTCGCTGGGGTACCGTTATTATTTGTTTCGAAAGAACTATTCATGAGGAGATTAATACCAGGAACAGGCGTTGGGGTTGGAGATGGCGTGTTTGTTGGTGTAAGGGTAGTAGTTGGGGTACTTGTTAGTTGAGGCGTGACGCCTACTGCGGTGACAGTCTTATAAAGATCCCAATCATTTTGTCCATCGAGATATTCTTTGTACATAGCTGCAGCGTTTATGACACCCGCATAGCCGCCTGTATCTGAGAAGCCGTCAGGGGATTTGTTGCCTGACCAAAGACCATTTTTTCCATCCTGCGGGTAAAATCCTGCCGGGATCATCTTCCAATCAGTAAGAACAAATTCCCAAAACCTGAGCCCTTCAATCAGTTCTTTTTCGAAAATTGCCTTCACTGTCTCTGGTGATGAAAGGGAAAAGAGCGTTTTTAGTTGCCCATTTGCTCCCTTTATTGAAAGGCGAGAGTCATCAACAGCATTGGCCCATGGCTTTTGCGCTTTGACGACTGTGTAAGGAATCGCAAGTTCAATTTGCTCACGACCGTTAGCAGCACCTGTTGCTTTGGTCACTATCAGATCGTCTGTGCCATTTCGTCCTTTGGCAGTGACGTTTCCTGTACTATCAATAGTTATTGTTCCGCCGAGAGTTGTTCCATCTGCTCGTGCATAGATCGTCAACGGAACATTTTTTCCAGAAGGTCGATCGACAAAAAGGTAGAGTGTGTCGATGCTACTTCCGAGGCGAGCAGTGACATCAGTATCAAGTAAGATAGTGTTGCTGTATCCTGTTGTGTCGACAGTGCCATCAATGTTTGGATAAGTCCAGCGTATTTCAACCGGTAGATCTGCGGTGCAGCACGTATCGCGGAATTTTGTCCAGGCGTTGGGAAATGCTTTGAGGAGCTGAAGGCCTGCTGCAGCAAAAAGCATGACCTGATTACCATAACGAGAACCTTTTGGGTGATTGAGGTCATCTGCATAATACGGTGAGAATTTTTCAGAAACATTGGTAAGTGACGAGTCAAAATCATTGAGTCCGGGTTGGCGTCTCGCCGTCCCATACCAGAGCTGATCGACAACGATATTTGCATACGCAGTTGAGATAATTTGTTTGGCAAAGACGTCATCGAGTGGCTTTCTGTCCTGATCCAGGAGCCATCGGTAATAGGTCCAGACAGGACCATCAAGATGGCTACCGTAGGATACAGGGGTATTAAGATAGAGTGTCGAGTACGCGAGGCTTTTGCCAAAAGGAGGATTATTGGGGTCGCTAAACGATCCAGAAGGAAGTACTCCAGGAAGGGTAAACTTGCTCGTCAGTTCTGTATCGCCAGGGTTGAGTTTGAGAGCAAAGAGTTTTGTCTCAACAGCCGGATGGCCGCCTGCTTCATCTCCATATGCGATTGCATTGCCTAATGCAAGGTTTTTCAGAGCCAGTTTGACATCTGAGCGGTTTGTCAAAAGAGCTGTACTTGCCAACATTTGCGCAACGTCTACTTGCATATGAAGGCTTGTGTATTTTCCTGTCCGATAGCCAATGTAGCTTGATGATCCATCAAAGGTTTTGCTTTCACCGTCATCATACAAATAGTCGGGGATTCCTTTTGAAACAGGATTGTTTGGGTAATCTATTGGTCTTGGAATCGCACTGAGTGAAGAAACGACTCCAACACCAGCTGGCAAACCGAGAACAAAATACTTATCTGAGTTGTTAAGTATAGTAGGGTAGAACGTCAATGTGTAGTTACTCAG
>JACPGQ010000005.1 GCA_016188975.1 Candidatus Levyibacteriota bacterium
CGCCACGATAGCCGGAAGCCTTGAGCGTAAGACGAGACTGCGGGTTGGTCGTCCCGATTCCCACATTTCCGCTTTGCTTTACTACAAACCTATTAAGTCCGGAAGATGATGCTGTGAAAATATCTCCTAAGCCAGTGTTGTCTACTATTAATCCTGCGAATGAAGTGGTTCCTGAGAATGAAGCAATCGGAAGCGTTCCTGAATTTCCCCTAACATCAAGAGTTGCTAGGGGCGAAGTTGAGTTGATGCCGACGCTGCCCGATTTTCTTATGTGTAACACATTAGTAGTACCTACACTTACATTAAAGCCACTCTCACCACCAGTTGGAGCGTTTAAGAGTATCTCCCAGTCATCAGGATATGTCGGATGCCCACTCCTTAACACTAAACCAGGCAAGTCTGTGCTTCCAGAAGCAATCTCCAAAACCGGAGCACGACCATTAAGAGAAGCTGGCGCTGTTGTCCCGATGCCAACATTTCCACCCTGAGTGACATTAAGAAGAGGATTTCCGACAGATGTTGCTCCATTAACCCCTATACTAAACGTACCCGTCGAGGTATTTACTCCAAGAGCATAATCAAGACCTCCCGCTCCGCATCCGTCTCCAGTTGTGCAAATAACATGAAGAGAAGAAGGACCAAGGAATAGATCTTTGAACCTTCCGGAAGGAGAAGAACCAAGGCTTACTAAATTATCCGCTCCAGGTAAAACTTTCCCTCCCGCAATACTATTAAGTGGAGAAAGAACAATGTTCCCAGTTGTACTTCCACCGAGAGTAAGCGTTGTGTTTGAAGTTGTTTGAATAGAGTTAGCGCCCACCATTGTTAAGCTTCCTGACATAGAAGCTGCTCCGCCATTACTGATGGTAAATCTTGTGGTTCCAGAAGCAGAAGCTGTAAAGAGATCTCCGGAGTTAAGATTATCTATGGCAACTGCTGCATTGTTACCAATACCAGATCTAACAAGAAGAGGAAATTCTGTTAAGGCACCAGATGCTCCAATAAGAACCGTGTATCAAAGTCTCCTGTTAAGATTAGGTTACCTGTACCATTTGGAGTTATGGTTAGATCATCATTTGAATTAGTTTGAATAGTTGCAGCTCCTGTTCCACCTAGTTCAAGAGTTGGGTTTCTAACAGCAGCAGTTCCGGTGGTTCCTCCAATTGTTAAAGTGGTTGATGCACCAGCAAAGTTAATGGTAGTTGCAGTAGCATTGATTAGGTTGAAAGATGAAGAACCTGTGGTTAGGGATGTAGTAATATCAGGAGAAGTTCCAAACACTGCAACTCCCGTTCCTGTTTCATCTGTTAGAGTATCTAGCAAAACTGAAGACAATCCTGAGTATGTTAGATTTTTACTAGCATCTGTTAATATAAAGCGGGATGCTGTTGAATCTGCAAGATTAACTACACCTGATCCTGAATCAATGACTATGTTTCCTGTTGTTGAATTACCAAGAGTAAGTGTTTGCATATTAGTAGTTCCTAGTACTCCTAAGCCGGTTAGAGTAGTTGCATTGTTTCCTGAATTCGCAGAGATGGAGGCTGTGGGAGTGCCTCCTGCAACGTTGAGGAAGGCAAACTTTGAAGAAGTTGTACTGGTAGCACCCAGCAATAGGTCATCTGTTATGTTGGTCGGAGCTAAGCTTCCTAATGTTCTCTGCCAATATCCTTGAGTGCCTGTGGAAGAACCTACAATATTTCCTGAACATGTAAGATTGCCTGTAGAGTTGGCAACAGTGCATCCTGTGGTTCCTGATCCTCCCGCAATATTTACATCTACTGCTCCGTCTGTTTGGAGGTTTAGAGCAGTTGCTCCGGAGTTGATGGTTACGTTCGAACCGAGGTTTAGTGTTGTTGTTGATGCCATTCCCAGAGTTGCAGCTGTAGTAAATGTTGCAAGAGAAGAGGCAGTTAGGGTTGTTGTTCCTGAGAGAGTTAAAAGTAGAGAGTTAATAGTTAAAAGTGATCCTGCTCCTCCGTTGTTAGGAGAGATTGCAATGTTGCCTGTGGTATCACCGCCAAGAGTTAATGTTTGATTTGCAGTGGATTGAAGAGTTGGTGTTGTGTAAAGCTTTAGAGCTCCGGCAATTGAAGCAGTTCCGTTAACATCAAGAAGAGCTGTTGGAGTAGTTGTTCCTATGCCTACACTACCGTTTTCAACTATCAAACCGTAATTGTTGGTGGCTCCAGAGGCTGAGAAGTAACCGGCCACATTTGTAGTAGAAGCGCCTGTTTTGGTAACAGACAAACCATAGCCTGTTCCTGTCACTGCCCCTGAGTTGGTTACTGCCAAGCCAATTGATCCTGCAGCAGTAGGATTAGCCCTCGTAAGAACAGATGTATTTTCTAACCACTGACTTGAGCCGGAGTTCCAGCGAAGCGTTGAGTTATCTACGGTTCCGGGTAAAAGTCCTCCGCCTCCTGCCAGATTCCATGAGTCTCCGTCCCATATAGCTGCAGTTGTTTGTCCGGTAAGAACTGCCGAACTCAAAAAGGTAAAGGAGACAGTTCCTGTGTTTGAAAGATATATTAGTCTTCCTGCAGTGGTATTTGTTGGACTAGGTAGAGTGATAGTCTGGCTTGATGTTGTTTGAGATAGATTGACACTGGTATAGATATCTACGGTTGTTGCTGCGGTTCCAACATCTCCACCACTTGGTTTATCTGCAACAGCAAGTGTTCCGTATAGAGTTCCTCCGCCGTTATGAAGATTTGCTACCGGATTTGACGTCCCGATACCTAGCCTTGAGTTAATAGTATCGAATGTTATGAAAGCAGAGCCTGCTTTATTGTTAATATTAATTAATCCTGTTGTGGTTCCTCCAAGAGTGAGAGTCTGACCATTGGTTGTTTGGAGATTACCAAGTCCTGTGAGGTAGGTGGCGATATTTCCTGAATTTGCAGAAATGGAGGCTGTTGGGGTTCCATTGTTTACGTTTAGTACTGTGAATTTGGCGCTTACCGAACTTTGTCCTCCGATTAAAAGATCAACTGTAGAGTTATTAGGGAAGAGAGCTCCAGAGGATTGGTTCCAGAATGCTGAACCTGTCCCTCCTGAGAAACAGCTTCCCCAAGAAGGAGCGCTGGCTCCAGATACTAGACAAAAGTTTGGAGTGGAGGTATTAGCTCCAGCCAAAAGTCCTGAAGTAACAGTAGCATATAGCACATTGTTGTTTGCGTTAAAGCTTGAGAAAGTAACAGTACTTGAGGTTTTGAGTGTTCCTGAGATATCAAGCTTGGCTCCCGGGCTTGTTGTTCCTATTCCTACATCTCCTCCTGTTTCATAGATTGATGTGTTTGATAGAGTTACTCCTCCACTACCCCATTTGACAATGTAATTTTCAGATCCAGAGACTGAAGATGGGCCTGATGTTCCTCTTCCTACCAAAACTCCGCTCATTGCCGCAGTTACTTCAAATCTTGCAGATGCTCCTTTCCAGAAGATTCCTCCCTCACTTGCTCCTGATAGATCTGCTCCTGTTCCTCCATGGGAGTTGTCGAACTCGAACTGGGCAGAATTAATCCGTCAATAACTCCATCATCCGAAAAATAAGCTATATCACCCTCATTTGATCCCGGAGCCATACCTCGCAGAAAATCAGCGTTAATAATGCCTGTTCCCAACCCTTCCAAATCAAGAGGGACGCTTGTTATGAGCTTTCCGTCCTCATCAATTGCGAATATATCGTTTATGTCACGGGGAGCAACTTGCCGATAAATTGCTGGGTCCACCTTTTCTACAATTACCAAAGCAACCCGGCTGAATGGGCTAAGGACACTTCTTGCTACATTCTGAACTCCGCTGTTGATAGAAGTTTTTGTGCCAAGAACTTTACTTAGCGGTTTATTAAAGCCTGACTGATCTATGGGGGCTATATTGGGAGATTCAAAAAGCTTATTGCCTGAAGCATCTTTATATCCCATAAACTCCGAGGTCTGCTGCGGCCGCTCAAGAAAAGCAAAGGTTAAACCTGAGACTAATACAAAGGATATCAAAATACCAAAAAACGTAACAACCAAGGCTTTTCTCCTGAATCCAAAAAGCTCATGAATTTCCTCGTCTTCTTTTTTAAGCTCGGAAGTTATCTGACTGATTTTTTCATCCTGCGCCATCGGTTCGGGTTGGATTTTCACAGGGGTGGTCTTTGCCTGGTAATGTTCTGAGCTTTTAAATTTCTCAAGATTTATTCTCTCGTATACTCGTTCTCCCGAGGGCTCTCTTTGCGGGACAAGAATTCCTTTTTGTTCGAGTCTTCGGAGTGTTGTTGGGGAAAGGTTAAGATGCGTGGCTGCGTCCGTTATGGATAGTTTTTTTTGAAACTTTACTCTTTCTATCTCTGAGCGGGGAAAGAATCTGTTTTTTCCATCCGGCCTAAACGACCATATCTGCCCACTCTCATCCCACCTTCTTAAGGTTTGTATTGAGACGCCTAGTTCTCGGGCTGCCTCTCCTATACTTAAAGCGCCTTGAGTAATGTTTTTGCCGTTGGGCAGGGGCTCGTTCATTTCTCTTGGCATCTCTACATTGGATATCCAATGTAGAGATAAGTGCTATAAGACAATTGCATCATATATTCTAATAGTTGTCAAGTGAAAAGATACTATATGATAAGGCTAAAATCTATTTATGAAACATCAAATTGTTCAATTATGCTTTTTCGAGGTAAAAAAAATACGAATTGAGGCTGAAATTGAATATGGTCAATGAGGAGTTCAGAGATATCAAAGAATATCAAATATTAAGTTATAGGCTTATGCAGCGCTTATTCTCCATTTAAGTCTAACTGCAAACATTTCCTGTGAAATTTGTATAGGTAGTATTTTCTAAGATTTTCGTTTCAAGTTTGGGTCTTGGATGCTCGTATCGTTTGACGTCAAACGTTTCACGGAACGAAAACTTTTTTGCTATTTACTATTTGCTATTTACTATAATTAATATACTTACCTAACTATATCGCAATATTAGTTTAAGCATCAGAAGTTTGTGGTTGTTGAATCTGTCTTTTAACCCATGGAGGTAAGTCTGATAAACATCCATCTGCTACGCCTCTTACAAGTCCTCTGTCCGCACACCAACTCATCGGACTTACAACCTGTCCTGCCCCAATTTCGAACATTATCTCGTCAAATACAAAAGTTATTTCTGAATTAGGAATAACTCTTAGTGCCGCTTCCGAGTTGTTAAAAACTAAGGGGTGTGAACTTAAAGATCTTGCAAGTAAACCATTGGGAATGGCATGGGTAAGAAGCACTGACTCACGAAGATTTAAAACTCTTCTATGGACTAAGCCTGTCAATTCAGCTCTTTTGGCTTGATCATCTCCTCCGTATCTTTCCTGCTCTCCCAATTGCCACATCAGAATCCGATAAGATTGATTTATCGGCTCTGCCCAATCGGGAAGCTCACTGGGTTTTCTTCCTAGCATTTCTGCAATTCTTTCTCTAATAAACATAGAGGAGAATTATAAACTAGAGGCGCTAAAAACTCAACAAAAAACCACCCATTTCTGGTGGCTTAACATTCTTTAAGTCATTTACTATTAGCCCAAACTCGCTCCAGCCAGTGGATTTATTTTTTCTGAGCTCAATAACGTAGCTAAATCTTTATCGGGAGGAATTACTTTATCCTGAGGTAAATCACTCAAATCTATAGTTGAACCCAAAAACTCAATTCTCAAAAGTCTTCCGTTCAAGTCATATATCAGTACCCTGTCATGATTATCTTGAATGGACCTCTTGGTTGTCTCATCCCCAACAACTCCGTCTCCAAAACAAAGGTGAGCGTATGTCCAACCATCAGCATCGAGAATAAATCTAGGACCCCTATCTGTTTCACCCATAACGCGAATATACAGCCAACGAACCGCTTTGTCAATCTAACTTATACTGAGTTCACTCTAAAGGTTCACTCTGAAGAGCGAAGTCGAACGTACAAAAAACCACCATTGAATAAAATTTATTGGTTTCTAGGAGCTAGCACACTTTTCCGCTCGAGTGGAATTTTGTGCCAGCCTAAGCCAACAAAAAACCACCGGGGGAATTAGCAGCGTTTACTTTTGGAGCGATTCTTTAAGCTGGATAAGCAACAAACACTACTATTAAATTACTTTCGCTTGCTTCTTCTTCTATCTTTCAGTATGGGATAAGTGAAAATTGCTATAACTAGAAGAAGTATTGCTCCCACTATATAAAAAGTTTCAACCGGTCCGATTACAATAGTCATCTTCGCTTATTTTTATAACGATCGTTTAAGGTAGGAAATGTAATTATAGCTATAAAAAGAAGCACAATTGCTCCTACTATATAAAAAGCTTCTAATGGTCCTATTATTATATTCATAGTTTTTTTAAAATATATAAGCTAGATGAAATCGATATCAATCCAAGAACTATACCCAATATTACATTAATTAGATTTATGGTGTCAACGTCTGAGAACATGGGAGTAAGCACGCTCGCAAAAAAACACCAGACTTAAATTAGATGCAAAATCAGCAACCTGTTTTAGTTGACTATCCTTAAGCTTCACAATTCTATTCTTTCAAAAAGAGTGTATAAGTCAAGTCCATCCAACAAAAATACGTTCGACAGGCTCAGTATTTTTGTGCGCAGTGTAATCGAACGCACAAAAAACCACCATTTTCCGTGCTGAGTTCAAAACCATTAGCAGTTAAGTTTGACCTCCAGTCTCGGGGGCTTCTGGGAGAATTTCAATAACCGGCTCTGCTGTTACTCTTCCGTGAACGATGTCGGAACCAAAAGGTTCTGGTGGCATACCAAACACAGTTCTCTCTTGATCAAGTAGCCGTCTATACTCCGCATCAGTAATAAGACCTTGCCTATGGAAAAAGGTTGGACCACTTCTAAAAGGGCTCAAGTCTCTTTTCTCTTCTACCATTTGAGAGGATAGTAAAACAAAATTAAATTTCTGTCAATCCAACAAAAAACCACCCGTTCCGGTGGCTTGTCACTTTTTAAATAGCTTGAGGAAAGTTTTTCTATCCATCTGTGCCTGTTTTAAAATACTGGAAAATGTTCCTATAGCAACCTCTTTATGATTTGGAACTATTACGGTTAAGGTTTGGCCTGCTAATTTTTTCTGAAGCTTAATATGGCTTCCTTTCTGGCTTACTACTGAAAAACCATTTCTTTCAAGTACTTTTATGATTACTCTTGCAGAATAAAGCCTAGGCATTTAGATTTATAGTTAAATCCGCAAGCTTAGGGGTTTTAGCAGAAATTATATCTGCGTCGTCCTGATCATCAAAATAAAGTTCAAGCGCTTCACGAAGATTATCCAAGGATTCCTTTTCACTTAAACCCTGACTAGCCACCT
>JACPGQ010000062.1 GCA_016188975.1 Candidatus Levyibacteriota bacterium
TCTTTTAGATGAGAATGGAATCAATTCGTTTTTGTGAGCTATGAAGAAAGCGAAAGAAAAAAAGCGTAGTCTAACAATCGGATGGCTTTATCCTGAGCTTATGAGTACGTATGGAGATCGGGGCAATATTATCGTTCTGACTAAACGGTGCGAGTGGAGAGATATTGAAGTTGAAATCCTACCGATCGATCAAAAAACCAACGACCAAAGACTAATGGCCATAGATATGCTCTTCGGTGGCGGCGCGCAGGACATGGAGCAGGATATCGTCATGCGTGATCTCAAAGGAAACAAAGCAAAATCCATCAGGTGGCTCATCGAAAATAATAAACCTGCACTTTTCGTCTGTGGTGCCCCGCAACTCATGGGTAAATTCTATGAACCTGCTGTTGGAAAACGGACCGAGGGGCTGGGCATTTTTGATATGGTGACTGAAAATCCGGGCCCAGGCAAACCTCGACTTATCGGCAACATCGTTGCAAAAATAAACTGGAAAAGCCTAGGCTCCGTAGATGCAAAGCTACTCCACCCCCGGGGTGGACTAGTAGCTACACCTGCGGAGAAAGAGATTATCGTCGGCTTTGAGAATCATGGCGGTCGTACAATGCTCGGACCAGATGCTAGGCCGTTTGCAAAGGTTCTCAAGGGCTTTGGCAATAATGGAGAAGATGGCACGGAAGGAGTCGTCTACAAAAATGCGATCGGTTGTTACTTCCATGGCCCCCTGCTTCCTAAAAATCCACACCTAGCAGATTTCCTTATCGAAAGAGCATTGGAAGTAAAGTATGAGAATCAGATCTCACTGTCCCCTCTTGACGATTCTCTTGAATGGCAAGCGCATGATGCGATTATAAAACGATTGAGGATTAATTTTTAATTGCGGTAAGGACCCCGACTTTGTCGAGTCTGTGTTCGTGGTCTTTAACAAATTCCTTTATCTCAGCTAATTCTTTTCTAATCTCCTCATGCTCCTCCTCGTTTTTGTTGGCATACGACTCAAATATGGATTCATAAAAATCACGAAATCCCGCCTTTATATTTTTTTGGACGATGCCTTCAATGTCCTTTAAATCATTTTTCGTCAACATATCTGTATTCTTTCACTGGACAATTTTCCTGTCAATTGAGACCAAATGTAACAAATAATATCTCGATTGCAGATTGTCAAACCAAAGAATATAATACAGGCATGAAAATAAACATTAAGCACGTCGCCAAACTTGCCAATCTTACTCTCACGAAAGAAGAGGAGAAACGATTTGAAAAACAGCTTGAGGTCACTCTCGATACAATCAACAAGCTTAACGAAGTAAATACCGACAATACAGAAATTACCTCTCAAGTGACTGGCCTTGAGAATGTGATGGACGATGATATTCCTCAGCCTTCCCTGTCGCAAAAGAAGGCACTTGCAAATGCCAAAAACACATATAATGGACTTTTTGTTGTGAAGGCAATTCTTGAAGAATAACTACAAGTATACTCCTTGCGCAAGGAGTATACTTGTATAAAGAAAAAGGCATGATTTACAAACTAACAATCAAAAAAGCAAAAGAGTGGCTTGCGAACAAAGAGTTCTCATCAGCAGAGCTGACAAAGGCATGTCTTGATCGTATCAAAGAAACTGACGAGACACTTCGTGCGTTCGTAACTATTACAGAAGCTCATGCACTTGAAGATGCCCGCCGCGCCGACGAGCTCATAGCAAATGGAGATGATAAGCCTCTTCTCGGCATCCCTTTTGTCATTAAAGATAACTTCTCAACAGTTGGCGTTCAGACTTCTGCCTCAAGCAATGTACTCAGAGGATACGTGCCTCCTTTTGACGCAACAGTTGTGGCAAAACTTAAAGAAGCCGGCATGGTGATGCTTGGCAAAACCAACATGGATGCATTTGCCCACGGATCATCTACAGAGACATCAGATTTTGGGACAACGAAAAATCCATGGAATCCTGAATTTCTACCAGGAGGTTCTTCGGGAGGTACCGGTGCGTCAGTCGCAGCAGATCAGGCAATTGCAGGCATCGGCTCAGAAACTGCAGGATCAATCAGGCAGCCAGCTGCATGGTGCGGTATAGTCGGCCTCAAACCAACCTATGGGCGAGTCAGCAGGTACGGCGTCGTCGCTATGGCATCATCGACTGATTCACCAGGACCGATGACAAAAATAGTTGAGGACAGCGCACTCGTCCTCAATGTCCTTGCCGGTAAAGACCCACACGACGCAACGTCCTCGCCCAAACCGACCAAAGACTACACAAAAGGCTTGAACAAGTCGATCAAAGGCAGAAAAATAGGCATCTCGGCAAAATATATTGAGGGAATAGAAAAAGATGTCTTAAAAGCTTTCGAGGAGGCTAGGAGAGTATTTGAGAAGCTCGGAGCGTCGGTTGTAGATATCGCAGACCTCGGAATCGATATCCTCGATCCACAATATTCAATCGGAGTCTATACCATTCTCCAACGCGCTGAGGTCTCTTCAAATCTTGCGCGCTTTGACGGAATTCGCTACGGGAATGACAGAAGCGCGTTTGGAGACGAAGCAAAAAGACGAATTATGCTTGGCACATACACACTTTCCGCTGGTTACTACGATGCTTTCTATAAAAAGGCTTTGAAAGTAAGGACGATCATTGTTAACGAATTTCATAAAATGTTTGAAGAAGTGGATGCATTTATTGCTCCTACGAGCCCATCACCAGCCATGCCGCTTGGATCAAGCAAGAATCACCCCATGTTTGGTGAGATGGCAGATGTGCTCGTCGAACCATCTTCCATAGCCGGCCTCCCAGGCATCAACGTCCCAGCTGGCTTCTCGAGCAATAAGCTTCCAATCGGCCTTCAGGTCATGGGTACCCAGTTCGCCGAGGATACTATTCTCAATCTTGCACACGAATTTGAAGCTAACACAGAATGGCACTTAAGAAAGCCAGAATTATAAGTGTCATTGCGAGGAGGTCCGCAAAAGGCGGGCCGACGAAGCAATCTCATAAAATAAACCTTCAGTGTTGAAAGTTTGTATCAGATTGCTTCGCTGCGCTCGCAATGACAGGTAACAATTATGAAGAACTACACACCTATCATTGGTCTTGAAGTCCACGTCGAGCTCAAGACAGCCTCAAAGATGTTTTGCCGCTGCTCAGCAAACTATTTCGGCCGCGAACCAAATACGCATACATGCCCAGTGTGCCTTGGGTTCCCAGGAGCGCTTCCCGTAGCGAATGCGAAGGCAATCGAGTGGTGCATCATGATTGCACTCAGCCTCAATTGCGAAATTAATCTCCTCTCCAAATTTGACCGGAAGAATTACTTCTACCCTGATCTCCCAAAAGGTTATCAGATCAGCCAGTATGACCTTCCCTTTGGGAAAAACGGCTCTATGGAGCTCAAAAATGGCAAAAAAATCAGGATTCGCCGTGTGCATATGGAAGAAGACACGGCCAAGTTGACGCACATCGGTCATCCTAAACTTGTTTCAGGATCCAATGTGGATAAGAAGATGCTGAATCAAGTTCAGCATGACAATGTATCATTAATCGATTTTAATAGATCAGGCGTGCCCCTAGTAGAAATAGTCACCGAGCCCGACTTTGAGAGCGCTTCAGAAGTAAAAGAGTACCTCCAAAAGCTTCAGCAGATCGTCCGGTACTTAGATGTTTCAAACGCAGACATGGAGAAAGGGGATATGAGGTTGGAACCCAATATTTCACTCAGGCCGGTGTCATTGCGAGGAGTGTCGCCAAAGGAGACCGACGAAGCAATCTCTAAGAGATCGCCGCGCTCCGCTCGCGATGACAGTGCTCTCCCCCCTTACAAAGTTGAAGTCAAAAATATCAACTCTTTCCGGTTTGTCGAGAAAGCAATCGACTTTGAGATAAAACGGCAAGCCAATGATTATCGGTACTTTCCAGAGCCGGATATTCCTCCAATCCACTTTACAAAAGATCAAATTAGCAGTCTTGAGAGTCAGGTGCCAGAATTACCGGATGCACGATTTTCGCGATTTTTACGCGAATTTAGCCTCACAGAATACGATTCGAAGATCTTGACGCGAGAAAAAAATGTTGCAAACTACTTTGAAGAAGCAGTTTCTATCGGCAAAGAACACAACATCTCTCCTAAGCAAATTGCCAACTGGATCATCAACAAAAAACCAAACGTGAATGACGTTCTCCCCGCTTCTTTGGTAAAACAAATCGTCTCATCGACTCAAGTAACTAGTATTGATGAAGCGGATTTAGAAAAAGTAATTCTGCAAGTCCTGTCTGAGAACCAAAAAGCAGTCGATGACTTTAAAAATGGTAAAGAAAATGTCATAATGTTCTTAGTTGGCCAAGTCATGCGCCAATTCAAGACCAAAATCAACGCAAACTCGGTAAAAGAGCTTATTCTGAAGTCCATTGGAGATTAAAATACTATGCCCGACAACCTAGACGCACGAAAACTTCCTGGACCGATTCCGGGGGTGGATGAACCACCCTCTCATACACATCCTCATCTTAGAGCATCCGATAATGCTCCCACGGAGTTACTAAATCGATTTGAGCTAGCAGTCCATCATCTTTTTACTCCCCCTCCTGAAGCCAGAGTAATAATTGAAAAACATGAAATAGAAGCACCAACTGTCGCAAAAAATGACCCTTATTTCTACAGGCTTTTTGTTCAACAACTCGTAGAAAATTTCTCGATTATTCATCCCCAAGTTCAGCAAGAGCTAAGACAGAGCAATATTTATGATGATGATTTAACTGATAGGCTGACGAAGATAGGACTGGTTCGGGCAACAAATATCGCTATTGAGAAGGAAGTTGAGCTCATGACTGATGATCTTACTGGAATGCCTAACAGGGTTTACAAAGAGCGTGTGCTTCCTTTCTGGTTACGCGTAGCAATGGAAGAAGGATTTCCTTTGACCTATGGTGAGG
>JACPGQ010000058.1 GCA_016188975.1 Candidatus Levyibacteriota bacterium
TATGCTACTATAAGTTATTGTTGTGACTCCAAAACCTGAAATTATGGAATCAGATAAGACAAAAATTCACGTAGCAGTCACTTTTATAGGCTTCATTCTCCTGTTTGTAGGCCTCTTCCTCGTTCTCATGCGTGTAGATACTTACCTTCGCTACAAGGGTATAGACGACGGCGCGAAAATCTCCCGCTACGAAACGACTGATAAAAACGCCAAGGTCACCTACCCAATCACAGACATGTATGAGTCCTGTCTTGAGGAAAAAGGGAATAGTAAATAAGGAGCCTCAGCGACCTCGTCATTTTCGCTATCGCGAAAATCTGGACAAGAACTCACTCTGGGAAGACAACTTCCTCTCTATCCTCTACTCTTCTTCTTGAATCCTCCTCTGGATGTGGCCTGACTCTACCCGGAAACCACTCTTCCTGTCTCAGCATATCTGCAAGCTTTAACTGTTCTAGAATCTCCTCCATCAGGTCCTTTGGAAGCAGATCTTTGGCCTTTTTGGTATAGAGCAACAACTGACTTATATCCTCAAACCATTTCCTTTCTTCAGCTGTGAGCTCACCCTCTTTTTGTGTCAAAATCGTTTTTTCTTCCGCCAATTCATCTCTGATAATTCTGCTTAGAGGAAGGTGTCTTGTAACCAGCTTTCTTGGTCCGGGCTCAGGCAGGGGCAAAGTCTTCCTCTTCTCCAAACTCTTGTATGAACCATCATTGGCAATCGGGATATGTCGCTGACTTTCCAGGTAATCCCTGAGACGCTCAAACGTTTCATCGGGGAGAGACGCCTGCATTTCTTCAGTAACAAAATGCTCCTTGCCAGACACAAGATTTTCTGGTTTACGACACCTCCGGATCGCTTCCAAAGTACGAGAATCAAACCCAGCGGCTCTCAGCTGATCAGCTAATTTCTCCCACGCTCTTGCGTGAATTTTAATATATGTTTGCTCAAGATTAGCTCGTATCGCCTGTATCTCTTCTTTTGACCTCCGTTCTGGAGTTTTTGGCGTGGGCGATGATACTGCTTCATCTTTCGGTGGAAAATGCTTGACAATTAACCCTTCAAACGCACCCTGTCCTGTCGTGGGTTCAGAAGCTATCGTTGCCCTTGGCACCTCTCTTCTGGTATGGGTGCCTAATTTTTCAAGCAACGTTTGCAACCCATGTTGTGGCCTTCTATGTAGCCGTGCTGTCGTAGAATCCTTAAATGCGTCAATAATAGTCGGATCTCGCCAAACAATGTGATAACCATCTCCTGATTCTGCCCCATCATGATCAGCGCCATTTTTTCCTTCGCCATCCTCAGGTTCTGAAGAACCGTTTCTTCGTGCTGTTTTGTCTGCACCTCTGCGCTCGATGAGAATTATTCGATCCTCATCTCCGCGACCATCCCAGGCAATATCAAACGGAACTTGCTTCCGTATCTCAGGCTTAAATATTCGATCTATTACTTCAGGATTATCACTTATGAAGGTTTCCCAAGCACCAAGCTCATCAAATGAAGGCTCTTCTCTCATTTTCTTGAGATTATCCAAGAACTCTTGAATTGCCAAACCAACAAGATCAGGCGCTTCTTTAGCTTGTGCCCCTATCGCCGCAGGTTCCTCTTTTTCATCCTTTACTGGAACTAAAGAATCACTAGAATCGACTGCCTCAACTACTTCAGCACTATCGCGAGAGACAAATCCTCCCAGTTCAGCTGAGGATGGTACATATCCGCCCGATTCTTCTACTTTGGCTGAAGGAGGAACTACGGAAGCAGATGCACTAGGCTTGCCAGCCTGAGCCAATCCAAGTTCGGCTGGAGAAGGCTGATATCCAACTGAGTCTTCGGCTTGTGCCAAAGGAGCATTTGTTTTTCGATCTGCACGATCCTGATATGCTTTATGAGCGGACAATGCGTCTCTGATTCTGGAATCCCAAACCTGATGGTACATTGTTAATGCTACTGCATATGCATCTCTTTCTTTTGTACTGCCTGACTCAGCTTTTTTCGCCCTTAGGAGTTGATAAAACAACGCTCTTGTAGAGGAATTCAGCTCTTGCTGACTACTTAATGCTCGCAATTCGACTGCATCTAAATGACGCAAGGTTTCAAATGCAGCCTCTCGCTCTTCTCTGGTCATATGATATTCCCAAGGCTTCTCTTGCTCTTCTGTGCCTTTTTCATTGTCGCCTCGTTTTACAGAAGCAGCATTTCCTCCAAGATCTGAAGAAGCAATCGACCCCCAAGTATCTTGATCATCAGGCCCACCAAGCCTTCGGATAAAAGCTCTAGGGCCAGGCTTAGCCCCCTCTTCAGCTGGCATCGTAACTGGTTCTGGTGCTTTACCAGTGGGTGACTCTTCATCAGCATCGTCATTCCACAAGGTTGAACGTCGAGAAACAATAGCAGGTCCTTGTCTGACAGGCGCAGCTTGAACTGAAGAAGGCTCAGGCTTTGCACGCTTGGTAAATGCTTCCTCTTTCTTACTATCATCTCCTCCTGCTATGGCAACGGGACCAACACTATTTACTTCCTCACCATACATTCTTGCAATGTAATCGGCCCAATCACCGGCAGGTTCATCTGCGCTCACTTGAGAAGGCTGTGGCAGCTCTGGAGAAACTTCCTTTTTGGTTGTCTCGGCGGCCTTTTTGGCCCATGTTTTAAGATCAATCGTCTTAGGATTAGGATATGGAATAATCCAACTTGCCCCCTTAGCTTCAGTTTGCGTAACTGGATACGGCTCTGGGTCTTCCTTCGGGTACCAATAATGCGTTCTTGTCCTCTGCTCTTCACCCTTGCCCTCCACTACCTTTGAGACAATTGTCCACTTAACCTCCCCTGTCTGCTTCTTTTCAAGTTTTTTCCCTGGAAAAAATACCATATCTAGCTCGTTCCAGCCGGCAATATTTCCATAAGGATTTTGAAACACTTGCTTCTCTCCACCGAGCTGTTTTTGATCTGTCACCAGCCTTCTTTGCTTCTGAAGACTTCCATCCTCCTGCTCTTGCCACAAATCAGGAAACCTCTGCACCGGATACAAACCCTTTTCCCTTACGTATGCCTGTACGTCGTCAAAAAATGTCTTCTCATCCCTGCTACGTCTTCCTTGAACCCGCTGAGTAGGTTGTGTTGAGGCTGGCTGAGAAGGCGTTTCGCCGGTGCCTCCAGTCTGCGCTTGCTCTTTGATAGCCGGAGGCTTCGGATATGCCAAAGCTTCTTCTTTTGCTGGTTCAACTGATACCTCATGCACCACCTCAGGCTCAAATCTCACTTCAGGCTCAACCTGTGGTAAGGCGCCATTGGAAGGTAAAAGTTCAATGACTTGCGAAGATGCTCTGGATGCACTCGTGAAGCCAGTGGAAGCTGGAACGTCAGTTGCTACCCCATTTGTACCAGCATCAACGAGCACTGACACGGGCACAGTACCCTGAGCTGCATCATTATGGCCATTACTCTGACCACGACCTCTCAAAGGGTGCTTCACTCGTTCAAATACTGCTCTTGCTCCTGGAACACCTAGCTCTCTCATACTATCCTCTAGTATTTCATATAGCCTCAAGGATGTCAAGATCGGATAAGAAAACCGGTCTGAATGTGTAAGACTAACACTCTGAAAACTTGACAAAATTCAGACAAAACGCTACACTCCCAACACTCTCAAACCTCTGCCTACCGAAGGTATAATCCCTGACCCAAACTATTGCCCTCACCAAACTCATGAAGTTAATAGAATCACTCGTCTCAGTCATCGTCCCTGTTTACAACGCGAGCACGCTCTTGCCCAGAAGTGTGGAGAGCCTGCTTAGGCAAACCCACCAAAATCTCGAGATTATCATCGTTGATGATAGCTCCAAAGACGATACCTATAAAATAGCGACAATTCTTAAGAAATGCGACAGTCGCATACGAGTACTGCGTAACAAAAAACGCTATGGTCCAGCTATCTGTTTCAATCGTGCCCTGCGCCAAGCCCGCGGCCAATTCGTCACCTTCATGAATCCAACAGACATAGCCTCAGCCTACAAAATCAAAAAGCAAGTCCAGTATCTGCTCCAAAACCCTAAAGTAGTGGCTGTAGGCACACAGTGTGCTGTTGTGAAAGATCATAAAAACAAAGAAAAAACATCCTTTCCTGAGAAGCACGAGCAGATTTACCCAACACTTCTGCATGGTATTTCTATGCGCTTTGAGACAGCACTGATAAACCGCCACCTTCTTCCCAAAGACATTATCAAATTTACGACAAATGCCTATCCTTTCATCTTCTCAAGCCTCTTTCTCAAACTCAGCCAATACGGAAAACTCGCAAATCTTAACAACCTTCTCTATACCCACTACGAAGAAGCGCTTAGCTCATACAAGCAGCAAAATCGCAAAGGACGCGCAGTATCCTATCTCGCATTGCTCCTCAAGTCAATTGCTGAGCATGACTATCGCCCATCACTCAAAGCCTTCCTCCAACCCTTCACCACCCCAGTCAGAACCATGTTCCGGTAACCCTTCAACTCATGGTGCAATGGTAACGGTAAATGGTTACGAAGCCAGTATCGTTAAACGTAAAACGGTAAAGTCAAATACACGGACTTCGTAACCTCTTTTCGATACGGGCCTCGTTACCGCAACCGATAAACGTCATACTTTTCTACAAATCCTATCAATCAACAACTTATCCACATCAATGTGTATTACTTTACTTAGCTTGATTTATCAATATATTTTGATTAATATTTACTCTAGGTCATGTATATTTTGCTAGCAGATTTGCTATAGGTTGACAGTATTGACAAGCTGTGATAAAATGGCAACAATGAATTTCATTGCCCAACTTCTTCGAAACCACACTGCAGAGAAAAAAACCCGCAGAAAAACATTTGCAGACTATCAGCACGAACTTCTCCTTCGTCAAGGCAGAGAGCAATTCCGAAAATTAGTAAAGCAAGGCCTCAGTATCCCTGTGGTCTATTTGTAGTGGACCTTGGTTCTTTTATAAAAGAGGATTTACATGGATTTATAGCTGATTTCCGCGGATAAAATCTGTGGGAATCCGTTATCATCAGTGAAAATCGTATGGTCCGCCAACTGGCGGACCAAAAAAAGAGCATCACTTTCGTTACTCAGATGATAAGTTCGGTACGAGAAGCAATGCTCTTGAAGTAAAAGGCAATTAGTCCTTCAGGCAGGAAATAAAAACTAAGTGCCAAGATACACATTACAAGACTTTTGTTGTTTTTGTCAAGGAAAAATCCTGAAGCTAAATTGAGGATTTTTCCTTGTTAAAACGGCACTTTTTTAGGTAGTATCGCTTTCATATTTCGACGAGGTCCCACTTCGAGGAATAAATAGGAGTGTTGGGCAGGGTACGTTACAAATCTGTTTCGTAGTCTCCAACGAGGTAGGAGTGTTGGGCAGGCACTCTTACCTCTTTAGAGACTACGAGCATAAAAGTTTTGTACAGGACTACTCTTATTTATCCTCCGAAGCTTTAGCGAAGGAGGGCCTCTTTTCCATCCGAATCTTTTCGAATAAAATTAGTCCGAATTTATCCTAGATGTGATTAAAGGTGCTAAAAAATATTTATTCGGATTAATTTGGATTATTTCTATTCGGATATATTAGAATTCAAATTTTCTTTGCAAACAAAATTCTCCCAGTTGCCGTCTGAATGACTCGTGAGATCACGACATCAATCGTTTTGCCAATTGACCCATCTCCATGCTCAACCACAATCATGGTCCCGTCATCCAAATACCCGACTCCCTGTGTTGGTTCTTTTCCCAGGTGCAATACTTTTATGTGCACAGCTTCTCCCGGCACCGCAGTCACCTTCAAGGCGTTTGCAAGGGCGTTGACATTTATCGCGCTTACTCCTTGGATACTGGCCTTCTTCTCAAGGTTGTAATCACAGGTAATAACTCTTCCTTTGTAGTGCTTGGCAACGTGTATGAGCTGCTCATCAACTTCCGGAAGAGGCTTGTTGTCCCTCATCTCGTGAGGCAAGACATTTACTTTAATCGATTTTACTTTTTTTAAGCGATCCAGCTCCTCAAGGCCTTTTCTTCCACGCTCCCTCTTGACAGTATCTTGGGAATCGGCAATATGCTTAAGCTCAAGAAGGACTCCCTCAGGGATAATAATGTCCCCAACAAGAAGGCCTATGTGCATGACCTCAAGAATCCGCCTATCGATAATCGCTGATGTATCAAGGATGAGTGCATGTTCTAGTTTTTTTATTTTTTTTGCCGCTTTTTTTCCCCGCTTTGTCGGAGTTGGAAAGAGATGAGGCAGACGGTGCATCATTGTCTTGGTGACTTCATCTGCAAGCATCCCAACAACACGAGGAGAGAAAAAGGGGGGCTGCACCTCTTTCGGTTGCTCAACTGTTTTCTTTTCTTTTGCTTGTCGTGTCGGCATAAGCTAAGTCGCGTTTGACGCGATGTCCCCATTATACGTTCGTTTGCCAAAAGCGCAAGAGGAGTCCTGCTACGTTCATGCAAACTGAACGTAGCTACTTTCCTTTTTCAAGTGAATCTAATACCTGCGGTAAACTTTGATGCGTCATTGCGGTAATGACATTTTTAAACCCAAACTGCTTTGCTTCACGTATCCTTTTTTCAAGGCCACTGACTCGCCGCAGTTCACCCAGAAGCCCCACTTCGGCTATCCCTACCGTTTTGGAAAGTGGAAGATTTTTCATGCTTGAGTACACAGCAAGGCATATCGCCAAGTCAACAGCCGGATCGGAAAGTTTCATTCCTCCGGCAACATTGATGTAGACATCAGCGGTAGCTACGCCTGGCACTCGGCAGTGCTTCTGCAAAACCGCAAGTAACAGCTCAAGACGCCTCGGATCAACTCCCGATGCCACGCGTCGTGGCATCGGAAGCTTGGTGAAAACAGCCAATGCCTGAATCTCAACGAGAAATGCACGGCTTCCCTCCATGGTGACCACCAAAACACTCCCCGGCACCTCACTCTTATGGTCAGTCAGAAAAAGCTGTGAGGGGTCCTTGACTTCACTCATTCCCCCCTCCTCCATCGAAAACACCCCGACCTCGTCAACTGGACCAAATCGATTCTTGAGAGACCGCAGAAGGCGAATTCTTGAAAATTTTTCTCCTTCCAGGAAAAGAACGGTGTCAACCATATGCGACAAGACCATTGGTCCTGCGACCATACCTTCTTTGGTGACGTGGCCAACGATGATGATGGGAATACCAAACTCCTTGGCAACACGAACTAATTGCAACGCTCCGTACCGGACTTGAGGAACTGACCCAGAAAGACCAGCAACATTTATTGACTGCATCGTTTGAATTGAATCTACGATTACAAGTGACGGCTTAAGTTCCGTAATTGCTGCTACCGCTTGATCGCTGTCCGTTAAAGAAAGCAGTAAAAGATTTTCTAAAGCATCTGCTTTTTTCTTATCTCCAAAAAGCCTCTCTGCTCGCATTTTTACTTGTTCGACTGACTCCTCACCGGAGATGTAGAGAAGGTTGTTGTCATTCTGAACGGAGCGAAGAATCTTATTCTCATCCTTGGTCTTGTTGGTAATGGGGTCCTTCGCGACTGCCTCTCCGGGCAAAGCGCTATCGCCAGGCGGGTTGCTCAAGTCGACTTTATTGCTCCCCATACTTAGAGCAAGCTGGAGCAATAAAGTCGACTTACCAACTCCTGGATCGCCAGCAAGAAGCATAACGCTTCCCTTCACGATGCCTCCTCCGAGTACCGTATCAAACTCTTGGTAGCCGCTTTGAAGCCTTGCAGAAGCCGTCACTGTGATATCTTTCAACTTTTTTGGCAATGCTGCTTGTTGAGGATGTACTTCATTGGATATTGGATATTTGACATTTGAAATTTGAAATTCTTTCAGACTATTCCAGCTCCCACACTCAGGACACTTCCCAAGCCACTGAGGACTGTCATACCCGCATTCCTGACAGACGTAGGAGATTTTTGTTTTAGACTTACTTACCATATCAATAATTATACGCTCCTGAGGCTAAGTATGCTAACATATTCTAATTTTATCGTATTGGAATTTTTGATGTGGGAAGTGTGAAGTTTTTGAGCTTGAATATTTGATAATTTGATTTTTTGAATATTCGAAAATTCAAGTGTTCAAAATATCAAAAACTCGATATCAAGAATATCCCACTTCTCACTTCAAAATATCTAGAAGTTTATTCTGATTGACTAGGTTGTTACCTATATCCCATCGGTTTCTCAAGAAGCACTGGAGAGAGATTAATCGTGCGGTATTTTGTGTCAATATCAGATACGAGCACAGTTATGGACTGGCCAACTTCGTACATTGTGGTTGGCGGCACTTTCTCTTTCTTAATAATTCCATCAATCCCTTCTTCAAGTTGCACGGTGACATTGCCGCCACTTACCTTTGTTACTTTTCCTTGGACTTTTGTGTCAACTGGATACTTCTTCACGATTGCCTCAAACGGATCTTCGGTCAACTGCTTTATCGATAGATCAATCCGCTTGCCTTCGTCATCAAAGCCAATGATTTTTACATCGATACTGCCTCCTGGCTGATATACCTGAGCAATATCAGTACCTTTTTCCCATGAAACTTGTGATTGATGGATAAGTCCTTCAACAACCTTCTCCTCCTTCTTTGCTGTCGTAAACGGTAAAACGACGAAGACTCCAAATGACGTCACAGCTGCAACAGTCGCTGTTTCTTTTGAGTCTTTCTTGTACTGCTTCTTCACCTGTGTAAATTCTTCATCTGTCAGGAGCTGCTTCTGGGAGACAATAATCCTGTTGTCTTCTTTTTTCAAATCAAGGAGAAACGCGGAGACCGTCTTTCCGACACTTGGTTGCGTTGAAGCCGTTGGAGACACATGGGAAAAAGGCAAAAATCCATTCATTCCATTGGGAAGCCGTATGAGGTACCCGCCTTTCGTAACATCGAGTACATTTACCTGAATTTGCTCTTGGCTTTTGGCAAGTGTTCCTAAGTGCGTCCAGGCTTTCTCATCCATAAATCTCCGAAGTGACACAACTGCGTTTCCTGTATCCGATTCTGGATTGAGGATCGTGACAGTAACAGTATCTCCAACGTTCAGTGCTGCAAGAATATTGTTGAGGAGTTGTCGGTCTTTCTCAAGGACAACTGCCTCTGTTTTTCCGCTTATGTTGACGAGGATTTCCGATCGTGTAAGTTTTGTGATCGTTCCCGAAACAATATCACCTTTTTTGAAACCTGAAACTGCTGTAGTTTTTTTTGCGAGAAGCGCTCCCATCGCGGACTTACTGTCCGAGAAACTATGCTGTTTTTCGTAGAGTTTTTGTAGTTTGTTCGCCACTCATTTATTCCACCTTTCTTTGTGAAGATACGATAAGTATAACACTCTCTCTGCAGCTATGCAAACCCAGGACCAATCTAATAACTACTATTGCTATAGTCTTCTTCTTGAAAGACTCCTGTTTTTATTTGCAAAAGAAAACTTTCTATCATCTCGTAATCTCCTCCGTCTAAAGGACAACTGCGTGAGTCATCTTGATCTGGAATAAACGGCAATTGCACAAGATCTTTTGGTTGTACACCAAGCAATCTTGGCCAGCGGGGATGATTTTTTTGAACTACACACTGACTAACTGATTCCTCACGGAAACCTTTTCCAGTTGTATCAAAGAAATAAAAATCGCTTGAATTGCATTAGCTGTGACAGCATTTTCAGGTCTGATTGAGCCTTCAATAATTTCTCCAGCCATTATAAAAAAGCTGTCGTCAGCAGCTCGGCATTTATATTACTAAAAAAGGCAGAAATATCCTGGCGATGACCCATTGTCCCGGGAAGCTAGTCCTAGTATCGTAGGCGCTGACGCGTTTCACTTCTCTGTTCGGAATGGGAAGAGGTGGTACCACATCGCTCCAATCACCAGAAAATTTCTGCCTTCAAGTTCGTAATGATTCTTTAAGTAGTGAAGAGAATTGTATCTACGAATTAATGCTAATAGGCTTTGTTGTTAAAACCATTCGCATAAATTCGGATGCGAGACTGCCTCTAAAGGCTGTTCTCAACATACGAATTACTACGAATGTGTAAAAACACTCAGCAAAATTCGCATGTATTCGTATTGTCCAAAAACATAATCTACTGCTTGACCATTAGTACTGGTAAGCTTAATACCTTACGGTACTTCCACCGCCAGCCTATCAACGTCGTAGTCTACTACGGGTCTTCTGCCCGGAGGACGGAAAA
>JACPGQ010000063.1 GCA_016188975.1 Candidatus Levyibacteriota bacterium
CTGAGTCACCAACACAGCCGTCAGTTCCACAGACTCCGGGAACGCCTGCTTCGCCGGCAGTGACGCCTCCTTCGGAACAGGCGCAGTCGACGACCACTCCCTTTTCGGTAAATAACTACGATGCGAATGGGAATCGTATCCAGACGCTACCTCCAGCCCCAGCTCAGCCTCCTGCAGCGGTAGAAGGTGCTGCACTAGCACTGCCTGCAGATGGCCAGCCCCAATCAGGAGTCGTTGATGGTTTCAATAATCCTGCCTCGAGTTCACCACTGCAAAATCAAACGACTACATAAACGTCCCATGGACCCTGCAATCGAAAATATAAGCAAGCAAACAGAAGTTCCTGTTTCTCAAGTCCCACAGACTCCTCAAGCTCCTGCAGCTTCAATTCCACCTTCTCCCAAAAAATCACACAAGATGCCAATGCTCTTGATGGCATTGTTTGTGATTTTTGTAATCGCCGCATTTTTTGCAGGGACGTATTATCAGGGGATGAATGCTAAGAAAGAGGGAGCGCGAATCGTACAAATTTCTCAAGCGCCAAATCCTTCTCCAACTAGTAACCCAGGAGCTAATTGGAAGACTTATACAAATACTTTGGACGGTTATTCAATTTCATACCCGTCTGATTGGACTATCATCTATAGCAATCCACTTAGTTTGGGTAGTCTTGGAAGTCCAGGGTTTATTGAGCCTAATTACTACAATGAGTTAAAGGGAAAACAGCGAGGTTATCTCCTTACGATAAATCCAAAAAGAGAGCTTGCAATGCATGCGAACTATGATCCCCAGACCAGTTCATGGAGAGTCGGTGAGATACCAAGTGGTGGATCTCCTTTGATACTATCAAAGCCAGTTGAGACAACGATTGGCGAGAACAAGGTTATAACGCAAGAATCCTATTCGAAAGATTCCCCTATTCTCAAAACTAAACATTATTATTTCGTTGAAAATAATAAAGTACTTGAAGTATCTATTCAGTATGATCCTACTGACACTTCACTGGCGAAGTTACAGTCCGTGCTAGACCAAATCCTCGCGACGTTTAAGTTTTTGGATCCAGAATCTTCTCCCTCCGGGACAAATTGATGCAGAAATATATCTTGTAAATTTTAAAAAGAAGTTTATTATAAAAGCACTGTGTTGACAAAAAATGATTTACAGCAAATAAGAGACGTCGTTAAAGACGAAGTCAGGCCAATCAAAAAGAGGATTGATGAGTTTGAGCTAGGAGTTGAGCAACGGTTTTCTGCTATGGACAAAAAAGTTGATGAGATTCGTGAGACGACCACAGATATTCTTTCTGCTGTCATGGAAGATCAAGCTGATCAGGGTAAACGGATTAAGCAAATCGAAAAGCGCCTCGATATCCCCCATTCAGAATAGTAGCTCGTCTATTTGTATTTTCCCCAAAAAACATTCTATACTGATGTCAGTGTCATTGCGAGCGAAGCGTGGCAATCTTTCTAGTGGGATTGCTTCTCGAAGACCTACGATCGAAGATCGCAATGACAAACAAAAATTCATAATTCATAATTCAATCTTATGCCTGCCCTTTTATCATTACCGCTAACTTTCCTGAAATTTTGGTACGTTGATGCGCTGCTGGGTCTGACGCATTTTTTTGCCTCTCTCAATCACGCATTTTTTCAACTTTTCTCTCTCCCCCTTCTTATCAGGACATTTTTCAAGCCCTTAAAAAATGAATATAGGCAAGGATTAGTCGGGTTCTCGATTGGTATGGGAATTGTAGTCAAGACGAGTCTCATTCTTGTAGATTTGTTTCTTTTTCTTCTATTGCTCTCATTTGAAATCATGTTTATGTTCGCTTTCTTAAGTTGGCCATTTGCGACAGCGTTGGTACTCTTTGTGTAAAGGAGACTCCTTGTACAAGGAGTCTCGTTGTAAAACGATCATGATTGAATACGCGCGACTTGACCTTTTCTATAAAACTGCCCTGATGCGGACAGTACGGTTGCTGTTATTTGCGCTGCTTCTTCTGCTTGTCGTGTCAGATGTTGTAGTAGGCAGATTCCCCAAGCTCCCGATTTTTTTTCTCAGTATATTTGTGATGAGTGAGATTTTTTATCGATTTCATATTGCTTGGCTTCGACCATCCCTCAAAGTTTCGGAAAATAGCCATGATGCACTTCTCTCCTGCACAAAACGCGCACTTGAGAGGTATCTCTCATCAGTCTCCACCCAGCATCTCGTCGGAAATCTTTTTAAAACTGCTGATGTCATGTATTTTTTGAGCCGTTTGGGAATCAATAAAATTGATATTGCCCAGGATGTGCCGGTTGAGAAAAAAGATGTTCTGTTTACCGCCAAAGAGATTGCACTTCAAACAGGCGGAGCGTATATCACCAGCATCGATCTCATGCTTGGGTTTCTTTTTCTCACAGAAAGGCAAACAAAACTGTTGTTTGGACAGGAGATAAAGACTGAAGATGTAGTGCTGTATAGGAAATTGAGCCGGTCATCGTTTGACAAGTCTGAGTATCCCCATGACCATAGTATTCATTTTGATGGGGAAGGTTTTGGTGAAGGGCTCGTAACAGGATGGACGCCACTCACCAAGCAATTTACGACTGACTGGACAAGTGAGGCATTGTATAAGAGGCGGTATTTATTTGGCCGGGAAAACGAATACAAACGGTTGATTGAAGCACTCTCCAAAAAAGAAAACAATAACGTCTTGCTTGTCGGTGAGACAGGGGTGGGGAAGGAGACGCTACTTACCATACTTGTCCATGATAGTTTTAAGGGGATTTTGCCAAGCGGACTCAACCACAAACGATTGTTGGAGCTTATGGCAGGGAACCTTTTGGCTGGTGCATCTGATCAGGGGACACTTGAAATGCGACTGACAGAGATCATTGCCGAAGTCTCCCACGCAGGAGATGTCTTATTGTATATCCCGGAATTCCAGCATGTGCTCGGTTCAGCTGATACACACCTTGATATTTCAGGTGTGATCCTTCCTCACCTGCAAAACGGCCGGCTCCCCATCATAGCGACCATGTCACCAGGGAATTACAAAACATACCTTGAGAAAAACCCCATCACTGAGCAGTTTAGTGTTATTTCTCTTGACGAACCAGATAGTCAGGTGCTGTTGGGGATGCTCATTGAGAAAGCTGAGGAGCTTGAAGGGGAGTATCGCTGTATTATTTCCCTTAAGGCTATACAGACAGCCCTCCAGTTTGCACCCGTGTTTTTGCCTGATGAGTCGCTTCCAGGATCTGCTGTGCAGCTTATTGCCGATGCGACAAATACTGCAACGTCGCAGCGGGGAAAAAGAACACTCATTACTCATGAAGATGTGACTTCTTTGGTTTCGCAAAAAACTCACATGGCAGTTGGCGTACCCAAAGCCGAAGAAAAATCACTGCTTTTGCATCTTGAAGACAAATTACACCAGCGTGTTGTTGATCAGGTAACTGCAGTTTCAGCGATATCAGAGGCGATGCGGAGAGTGCGAAGCGGCATGGCACAGACGAATAAGCCAATTTCCTTTCTCTTCTTAGGTCCAACAGGCGTTGGGAAAACTGAGACAGCAAAAGCACTCGCTGATACCTATTTTCAAGGAGAGAGTCATATCATCAGGCTTGATATGAGCGAATATGCAGATACAGAAGGTATAAAACGGTTGCTTGGTGCTCCTCCGGGAGAAGGGGATGAACGCGGAGAGCTGACTGATAAAATTCATGACAATCCTTATTCTCTAGTTCTTCTTGATGAGTTTGAGAAAGCTCATCCGACAATTCTTGATCTTTTTTTACAAATACTCGAGGATGGCAGACTGACTGATAACAAAGGCAGGACTGTTTCATTTGATAACGCAATTATTATTGCGACGTCAAACGCAGCCTCAGAGTATATCCGTGAGCAGATCCGAAGCGGAAAAACTGTTGATAAAGCATTTCACTTAGCACTTGTTGAGTACCTGCAGTCCCAGCATATCTTCAAACCGGAGCTGCTGAACCGTTTTGATGATGTTATTACGTTTACTCCTCTTGGCCAGGCAGAAATTGGTCAAATAGCAACGATGCTTTTGCAAGAGGTCACACAAATGCTTGAGAAACAGGATATTACACTTACGTACTCACAGGATGTGGTCGCAAAAATTGCCAACGAAGGATTTGACCCACAGTTCGGCGCACGTCCTTTACGGCGCTACATACAGGATACGATTGAAGATGTCATTGCAAAGATGAAATTAGAGGATACAATCAAAAGAGGGGATATCGTTCGTCTTGGGATAGATGGATCGCAGACTATAAGCGTAGAGGTTGGAAGGGGTGCTTAACAAGCGTCTATGAAGAAAATACCACTACTTTTAAAAAAGTTATGCGCAGCCTCTTTTCGAGGAGATGGGACAGCGTATGCACTTTTTCTTTTTGCAGGAGTGGCCCTCATAAGTTATTTTCTCACAGGGGGACTCCTTCCGCACATAGAAAAAAGAGTACAGAATCCAAATGTAGTTTCACTTGGTGATACTTCAGCCTTAGCGGATAAATCATCCTTACAACTGGTAAATATCATGCCAGTAGGATCTGATGTCATACCGACCCCAAATCCTCAGCAGCAGGAATGCTTAGAAAATAAGGCATTCACATTTTTACTGGATGTTTCAGGCTCTATGGCGCAAGACAATAAAATAGATGAGCTTAAGAATGCGTTGAATAACTTTCTTGCTCTGATGCAGGATACTACTGCAGTGTCAATTATCATTTTTGATGGTGATTCGGAAGAGACTCCTGGGGGAGCAAAACTGCTCGCGCCATTTGGATATTATAAAGACCAGCAGGATTCAATTGGAGGTTTAGTTAATGGTCTCTATCCTCGTAGTTTCACCCACATGCGCACAGGGTTCCAACTTGCTTCATCTACTCTTTCTTCAGCGATGAGCCTTCCTCAATTCACAGACTATGATCACAAGCTTATTCTTTTTTCAGACGGCGTGCCCGAAACTGTCGAGGATGAGAATCGGGCAGAGGCGGATGGATTACAAGATGGGCAATCCTCAAGCTACTGCGAAGTTGTTTTTATCAAGGAGGGAGATGGTAGTGACGCCCGGTGCTTCTCAGTTGCCCAAGATCCTCGGACTCCTCCTAGCGTTGCAGATCAAATAAAGTTTGGCCTCCAAAAACCAGTTGAACTTTTCTCTGTCGGCATCGTCTCAGGAGATCCAAATGATGATCCAATCCGTGATTTTGAGATGAAGCCATACTTACAACAATTACTCGATGATGTTGCATCGACTCCTACTGAGACACATTCAATCCTACTCTCAGATCCCAAACAACTTACATCGGTTTTTAACCTCGTATTCCAGAATGTGTGCCATCCGTGACATGAAATTGCAGAGCATGAGAAAAAAGGGTTTTTTTGCGAAGATTTTTTCGTTCCAGAGGGGCGATGGGACACTCTATGTGATTGGAATTTTAGGGGCTGTCGCTGCAGTGAGTTATCTGCTTGCCGGAGGCATTTTGCCAGCTATCGAACAAAATCCACAAGACGCGCAGCATGTCCAGATTGACGAAACCTCAGTGTTTTCCGACCGTGATAATCTCCAGCTTGTGAATATTATGCCTGTTTTTTCAGGGACGCCTACGCCTACTCTCTCTGAGACACCCACGCCTACTGAGGAACCGACACCGACGACAGGCCCTGGGACTCCCACGCCAACCCCCCGTCCGACGAGAACCCCAACACCGAGCCGTACCCCTACTCCGACCCCCACTCCTATTAATGCGTGCCTGAATACGACATCAATAGATCTACTTATTGATCTTTCCTACTCAATGAGAAATAACGATAAAGATATCGAGCTGCGGAATGCCTTAGAGGCGTTCCGTAAGTCATTATTTGGCAATGTACGAGTCGCTATTCAGGTTTTTGGCAGTCCAGATAGTTTTTCGGGTGGCGCTGAAGAACGGCTGCCGTTTGTAAGGTATGTTTCTGATCCGTCACGGGTTGCGAGTGCGATTCAAAACCTTCGACCCGGTGCACTTGGAGGAACGTATATGAAGGAAGGGTTTGAACTCGCGCTTGAGAAAATTCGTGCCGAAAAGAATCGGCGTCCAGGATATCAGTATGTTACCATTCTCTTCTCAGACGGCGTTCCTGAAGTCAGCGGTGCGTTTGGGCCAGATGAATGTGTTGCAGAGGCAAGAGACGGGGATGGCAATTACCGATGCTTTGCTAAAGCGCAGGACCCGAGAAGATTTGGACTCGATAGTGATATGAAGGGCTTGGTTGATAAGGTCTATTCGGTTGCGATCTATGATGATACACCCGGTACGACAGACCAACAGCTCATCGATCCCCTCAAAGACCTGCTTAAAGATGTTGCTTCGGGTAGATCCAGTCCATACTATCAGGATACGACGATTCGTACGCCGTCTCAGTTGACAACAATCTTCAAAGCAATCGTCAACGGTATCTGTAAGTAACCTCTCGTGGTTGATCGTGTCAGCCGTATCTGGTATACTTGATGCTCAGTATGCCGGCTGTACAACGATCTGAATTTGCATTAGCTCTCAATCAAGTCGCCACAGAACGTGGTGTTGATGTCACTGTGGTTCTCGATACGGTAAAAAACGCTATTCTTGCAGCATACAGGAAAGATCATCCGGGAATCGAGGTTGAAGAGTACGCAGCAGAGCTTAACCCAAATACAGGGGAGGCGAAAATTCTTCACAACGGAGTTGACGTCACACCTCCCGGATTCGGACGCATCGCCGCTCAGACGGCCAAACAAGTTATCCTCCAAAAAATCCGCGAGAAAGAAAAGGAAGCAATTTTGAGTGATTACAGGCTTCGCATCGGCACTATTGTCAATGGCATGGTGCTTCGCTTTGTCGGGCCAAATGTGATTGTTGACATAGGCAAGACAGAAGCAGTCATGCCTCCCCAGGAGCAAATTTCCAATGAAAAGTATCGTCTGAACCAGCGTCTCGCTGTACATCTTTTGGAAATCCGTGAGGGGCAAAGAGGCGAGGAAGTCATCGTTTCGCGCGCAAGCAATGGACTTTTGGAAGGACTTTTTAAAAGGGAAGTGCCGGAAGTTGCCCAGGGAAGCGTCGTTATTAAAGCAATCGTACGTGAGCCTGGGAATCGAGCAAAAGTTGCTGTTGCCTCAAACCAGCCAGGGATTGATCCAGTTGGTTCATGTGTCGGACAGAAAGGTGTGAGAATTCAGGCAATTATTCAGGAATTTAACGGCCTTGAGAAAATTGATATTATCCAGTGGATTGAGGATCAGCAGACATATGTCGCAAATGCCCTCTCTCCAGCTAAAAATGTCCGTGTGGAGCTGAATGAGGAAGAGAAAGTGGCTCACGTCTTCGTCCCGGCAGATCAACTTTCATTGACCATAGGAGGCGGCGGGCAAAACGTCCGGCTTGCTTCCAGACTTACCGGCTATCGAATTGAAGTTGAGGGTGAAGGGGGCGTTGAGGAGGAAGCGAAAGAAGAAGCTGCAGAGGTTGCAGAGGGGACAAAGGAAGAACAAGTAGTCCCTCCGGCGAGTGTTGAGGCAAAAGAAAAATCTTCGACAAGCGAAGCGAGTACCCCTCAGCCAGCTCCAGCTCAACAAGCAGATGAACAGCAACAGGAAGAAGTGAAGAATGACTAATGTCTAATTTCTAATTACTAATCAAGCACCAATGCAAAAATATTCAGTATTTTTTGACATTAGGAATTTGAATTTCAGCCTTGTTTAGAAATTAGGTCAATTAGAAATTCTATGAATTACTTTCGTCAGCAATTAATAGATGGACTATGGCAAACGCAGTACCTTCCAATGACGCGCAACTTTTCCCGCCAGTCGTTACTGTCTTAGGACACGTTGACCATGGCAAGACAACGCTCCTTGATGCCATCCGCAAAACATCCTACGTCATCCGTGAGTTTGGGGGCATAACACAAAAAATTGGCGCTTCATCAATCACTGTTACGCATGAGAAGCAGCTTCGAAAAATAACGTTTCTTGATACGCCAGGCCATGCTGCGTTTAGTGCTATGCGAAGTCGCGGAGCAACAGTTGCTGATATTGGTCTTCTCATTGTTGCCAGCACTGACGGGGTGATGCCACAGACGAAAGAAAGCATAGCGCTTCTTCGTGAAGCGAAAATCCCTTTCGTTGTTGTTCTCACAAAGATTGATCTTGACACAAGTAATCCTGACCGTGTCAAACAGCAGCTTCTGAAAGAACAGGTCTTGCTGGAAGGGTATGGCGGCGATGTTCCAGCCATTGAAGTTTCTGCAAAAAGTGGCCATAACGTCCAGGCTCTCTTGGATATGATTCTCTTGGTTTTTGATCTCCATGGAGGAAATAAAAATGCTGCAACGAATCATCCGTTCTCAGCAGTCGTGATAGAGTCTCGGAGGGATCCAAAAGTAGGCCCCAAAGCCTCAATCGTCGTAAAAGATGGCAGCATCTCTCTCCGCGATGAGATAGTCTGCGAGGGAGCGAATGGCAAAGTAAAAAGTATGCTAACGGATACTGGTGCAATGGTTAAGGTAATTACGGTCGGTGATGCGGTTGAGCTTTTGGGTTTTGAAGACGTGCCGCCAGTCGGCGGAGTCGTGACGCGTAAGGCGCATGCCAAGCCAGTAGTGCAGCAAGTCCCAAGCGTTCCACTCCAAAAAGACCTAGTCTACCACAGGGCAGAGGATCTTTCAGAGCTCTCGTTGGTTCTCGTTGCTGACACGCAAGGATCTTTAGAGGCAATAACCGCCTCCCTCCCGAAAGAAGTGAAGATTATCTCCAAGAAAACAGGCGAAGTCTCAGAAAATGACATCCTGACTGCGAAATCAACAGGAAGTCTTGTTTTATCGTTTAGCTCTCGTATCAGGCCCGAAGTAGCGAAGCTAGCACAGGTTGAGAAGGTCCTTGCCAAAAACTATCAGATCATCTACGAGATGCTGGATGAAATTCAAGACGTTCTTGAAGGTAAGAAGCTCGCAGGTCTTGAGCAGATTCTGGGACGTGCCAAGGTACTTGCCCTCTTTCCTTTTGATAAGCAAACCGTACTTGGCGTATCGATTCTTGAGGGAAGGCTGGCAAAGGGGGACAAGGTGCGTCTTGAGCGTGGAGAGGCTGAGGTCGGCGAAGCTACGATTACCTCTGTGCGTATGGGCAAAAACCCCGTTTCCAAAGTCGAACATGGCCATGAGGCTGGCGTTCTCCTCAGTAGTACGCTTGACTTTCGCGTAGGCGATATGTTAGTATCACATTCCTAATAATATAGGATACTACTATGGACGCAAACCTTCAGGCCAGGATTCGTGAGATTGTAGATAAAAATGACAAAATTGCCATTGCTGTTGGCAAAACACCAAGCTTAGATGACATGGCAGCAGGGCTCGCGCTTTATTTAGGCCTCACCCAGCTTAGTAAAAAAGTTTCTATCGCCTCACCTTCCCAGCCACTGGTAGCACACTCCTCACTTGTCGGTATTGACCGTGTCAAATCACAATTTGAGGGCGATAGTGGTGATTTAATCGTGTCATTCCCCTATAGGGAGGGAGAAATAGAGAAGGTTTCCTATACCATTGAGAATGGATACCTGAATATCGTTGTCAAGGCTGGCGAGCAAGGTTTACAATTTCGTGAGCAGGAAGTTCGCTATTCGCGAGGCGGAGGAGCTCCGCAGGTTCTCTTTATCGTAGGTACACCACGCCTCGCAGATCTTGGAAGCTTATTTAATCCTGAAGCTCTGAAAGACACCACAATCGTGAATATTGACAACAAGCCTGAAAACCAGGGTTTTGGCGACCTCATCCTCGTTTCACAAACTGCATCCTCAGTAAGCGAGATTGTCTCCCAAATGTTATCTGATCTTGGTGTAGACATTGATATTGATATCGCACAAAACCTTCTGAACGGCATAAACGAAGCTACTGAGAATTTCCAGAATCCAAAGACCACCCCAGTCGCGTTTGCCTTAGTTGGGGATTTTATGAAGAAAGGTGCACGGAGAGTCGTCCCGGCGGCAGAGCAAAACGAAGAACGAGTATCAAGCCTTATGCCTGAGCAGATGTTCTCACAGCCTATGGCTGGCCAGCGCAGCCCGATGAGAAATCCATTCCTCAATCAAATGCCTGCTGCGACACCAATGTCGCAGCCACCTATGTCACAGGCACAGCAGCCATATCCGCGTATGCCGCAACAGCCTTACCCGCGCCCTCAAGTACGGCCTCAGCCACGTCCTATGCAGCAACCTGGGATGACGTCAGGAGGACAGCAAATGCCTCCTATGCCACAAATGCCGCCGATCCCTCAACAGACACAGCAGAATCAAGCAGGCATACAGCAGTATCCGCAACAGCCACAACAACAGGTACAGTCACAGCAATCACAACAGCAAAAGCCTCCCTCTGACTGGCTCACGCCAAAAGTGTATAAAGGTTCAAGCAATGTTTAGCGAGGAATAGGTATGATGAGTGAAGCACCTTTACTAATAGGAATCGACCCACAACGTCAAACGAAAAGCAGAGAAGAAGCCTACAGAGCAGGACGTGAGGTGCTCAGTAGAGTTGGCGCTGGAGCAGTTGCCTTGGTAGAATTTGCATCCTCTCATCCTCTTTGGAGTGAGGCAAGGGCCGGAGCAAAATTAGTAGACAAACCCGGCTTCGACCCTCAACTTGTGTTCTACGCACCATCAATTTATCCAACCCGACCAACCGGAGAAGTCAGGTTAACGTACGTTGAGGGCCCTGCGCGCGTTACATATAGGGATCCTGATGGAAATATAGTTTCTGCAGCTGATGTTAAATTTATTAGCGCGCATGGTGGGGATCTCTTTTTTGGTCGTAGTCACCCAGATATTATGTCGATTAGGTATTACAATCCACAAGAAGGCTGGGTGGTTAAAAAGTCCAAGGATGGTCTGCGTTTGTCAGAAGATTGCGACATAGCCTGGAGGAACAAGTACGACCAAGATCACGAGATAGAAATAAGAAATGGGCAAGCGAGAAGAATAAAATAATTATTAAAACTAATACCTTTTTCATACACAGCGTGAACTACATTTCCGATTCGTACTATCTGTTCTGGTCTGATGGTTATCTCTTTTAGCTTCGTCATCAAGTTATCGACAGATATCACCTGTATGCCTTTTCTTTTTGCCAGGTAAATATATTGGGCATCGTAAGAGGCTAGATGATGCTCTTTCATCACTGACAAAACGTGTTTGTACTCCTCGATATCGATTTTTTCAAACGCAATTCCTGAGTTGAGAATGGTTTCCATAACCTCACCTGTCTCTGTTTGATTACATTTTTTCTTCATCACCAGCACGTTTATTACCTCAAGCCACATATACTCGGGAGCGCATAACTCAATTTTTCCTTCTACGAGTTTGGCATAGACAGATAGGCTATCTTCTGAGGCAATATCCTTCTCAAACCAATCGAGGACTACTGAGGCATCAATGACGTATTTAGGCATTATCTCTTTCCCTGTCTTCTCTCAAGGCTCTCACCAAATTCACGTCTTTACTGCCTGCTTTGAGTAATTTCTTTCGTACGCCTAAAAACTTATCGATCTTTTCTTTCCGTTCTGTGGGAGTCAAAAAGTAGTTTCTATTCCCAAAATACATATCCAAAAGTTCTCCCAAACTCTTTTTGTGCTCATAGGCTAATTCGTTCAAGTATTTATGCGTATCACTTCGAATCGTAATGGTAGTTCTTATGCTGTGCATACTAGCATAGTAGCATCAAAGCATCATTACGTCAAGATGCAGAAGATTCGATTTCCCCAAACTTTATGAATGTTTACCGTTTCAATTTGACGGCAAATATGATTTCTGAAATACTTTATATATGGATCAACAATCTCAACCACTCCAAGCGCAACCTGTACAAACACCGCAACAACCGGTTCCTCCAGCCCTGGCAACTACAGCAAAAAAGTCGCCATCAAAAGTATTACTGCTCATTTTAGGCTTCATAATCATTCTCATCGCTATCGGTGCTGCGTATGTTCTCGTAGCGAGAAACAATGCGCAGAAACCTGCTCAGGTTGCCATTACGCCTACGATTGCTCAACCAACTCCGACTCCTGACCCGATGGCGGATTGGAAAACGTACAATGATCCCGATAAAGTATTTACAATAAAATATCCCCCAAACTGGCCGTATGTCCAGACGACAAATGATATCAAGTTTTATCCCCCTGAGGCAGATCTTGTCAATGACAAGAATACATTAAGCTATCTTGAGATTATCTTAGCAAATACTCCCTTCTCTCAATCCCCAACGGGAAATGTACAGAAAGAAGGAGTAGATTTTATTATCGATTGGAATCTAGTAACAGTTGATGGCGTAGAAGGGCATGCTTATCGCTACATGAACTGTGCCCCAAAGTGCACGACAAATATCGATTTGCCTTACGATAATGGCAAGAAAACTTTAAAGATGATTTATTTTTCTGATGAAAATAAGCAGACATTTGACCAAATAATTTCAACCCTCAAGTTCACTGACGCTTCGGAAGCCGATACGACATCAAGCACTACCACTGTTCGTAAGATAGCTTACAAAAAGACGCCAGGATTAACTGATTATGTTTCTGCTACAGGATATTCCCTCCAAATTCCAACTGGTTTCCAGGCAGGGGAATCTGAAAAGATGAATGGCAATCAATGTGCAAAATATTTTAATAATGGTGCAGGGGGAATTACATCAGCGATTATTGTTCCCTATGATGGCGGTTCGCGCAGGGCACTGCTTCCAGAAGAAGAGAGCTATACCTACACCTATGAAGACGTAATGTTGCAAGGTATTAAAAGTCTCATTCAGCAAATAGGTCCAGTTGGTGAATCTGGGACGGGTAGTTTTGTCATTATTCCGGTTGGAAGATATGCATTGATTGTCGGGATAGGAAATCGTGCAAAAGATGATCCTCAGTTCACATCTCTTCTCCAGAGTATCAAATTTAATCCTACTTTGGATATCACCAAATGTGGCAAATAATTATGAATCCTGAAAATAGCCAACAACCGCAGGGTAATGCACCTGTTCAATCGTCGCCTCTCAATACGCAGCAGCCTTCAGCCCAGAAAGCGCCAAAGCACGGAAACAAAAAAGTGTTTGTTATTGGCTTTATTGTTATCCTGCTTATCTTAGCAATTCTTGGTGGGGGATATTATCTGGGAGTAAGCAAAACTTCACAACCAACGTCTACGCCAGCACCTATTGCTGTTGAGCCTACGCCGATCCCTGATCCGATGGCTGATTGGAAAATATACAAAAACACAAAGTATAGCTACTCCTTCAATTATCCTCAGAAATATAAAGCATACAGCGGCGAGACAGATGCAGTCGTAGGGACCGAAGACGCTGTTCTGATAGATAAAGAAATTCAAGAAGGCGAGTCGTATCCTATTTTTTATGTTATCTACTTAGGTACTAACGCAAATCCCAAGGGTCAATATAATATGGATGGTTTTTCGCAAAACTACAAAAAGTACTTATCAACAAAAGTAGGCGATCAAGTTTCTCCACCAAATCAGTCATTTCAAACGAAATTTACAAGAAAGCAAGATGAGATAGTGGGTGGAACGACCGGGATAGTCTTTGAAGGAACCGTGGGTAATGGCGCGAGTGAAAATAGCTTAATTGATCGAAGAATAATCGTGAGTAATGCCAATAATCCTTTTATTCTGGGCACTTACTACTTTACTAAAGCTGGAGAAGAGACACAGCGTCAAATCCTCTCCACCTTCAAATTCACTAAATAAATAGGAGACTTCTCGGCAATGCCTCGAAATGACAACACTTCCGTCATTCTGGGGAGAAGTATCGCGACGACTCCAGAATCCGCGGAAATCCGCTATCAATCCCGATTTAATCGGGATAAATCCGCGGAAATCCCTCACCACTTGTGATACACAGGCTCGATATGCTATAATTACATGGATTACAAAAAGATATGCCATTAACTACCACGCAGAAACAAGATATTATCAAAAAGTTTCAAACTGGAGATGGGGATACTGGATCGCCTGAAGTGCAAATTGCGCTTCTTACCAATCGCATAACTCGCCTTGCAGACCATCTTAAAGAACACGCTCATGATGTGCATAGTAGAAGAGGACTCCTCTCAATGATAGCCAAGAGGCGCAGGCTCCTCAATTTCCTCAAGAAAGTTGATACTAGCCGTGCCAATGGCATCGCCAAAAAGATTGGACTGAAAGACTAAATGACCAAAAAAACCTCAGTTTCGGTAGATTTTGCCGGAAAACCATTCACATTTGAAACAGGATTCCTCGCCCCTCAAGCCACGACCGCGATCTTAGCTCGAGCTGGAGACACTGTCGTTCTCGCAACTGTCGTAGCCGGTAAGCTGCGGGAGGATATCGATTATTTTCCGCTGACCGTTGAGTACGTTGAGCGTCTCTACGCAGGGGGCATTATCAAAGGCAGCAGGTGGGTCAAAAGGGAAGGACGACCCTCAGATGAAGCAATTCTCATCGGCCGTTTGATAGACCGCTCGATAAGGCCACTTTTCCCAAAAGAGTATAAAAACGAAGTGCAAGTCGTCGTGACACTTCTCTCAGTTGATGGGGAAAATGAACCTGATATTCTCGCAATCAATGCTGTGTCAGCCGCTCTTGCCCTCTCTCCTATTCCTTGGAAAGGCCCAATTGGCGCCATCCGTATGGGATTTGTGAAAGACAGCCAAAATGGACATGAGCCAGGCTACCTTTTCAACCCTACGACATCAGAAGCAGTGTATTCAGAGCTTGACCTCGTTCTCTCCCAGACAACAGAAAAAACCCACATGATTGAAGCAGGTGCCAAGCAAGTTGCTGAGGATATTTTCGCCGAGGCGACCAAAAGGGCGCATGATGAGACCCAGAAAATGATTACGTTTATTGAGGACTTAGCAAAAAAAGTAGGACAACCAAAGGTAGAGGTTTCGCCTGATCCTACCATCGAAGCGATGGCTGCGACTATTGAGAAGACCTATGCATCAGATGTCGTCTCACTTATGGCGCTTCTTGCCAATAAAGAAGGCGGGAGTGATGCGACGGGGAAACTCATTGCAACAATCGCAGAGCAGGAGAAGATGAAAAATCCTGAAGAAGATGTTGATAAGAAAATCATCGCCAAAGCGCTTGAAAAAATCCTCTACAAAACAATCCGTGAGAGTGTAGTCAAAAAGAAAAAGCGGGCTGATGGGAGAAAGGTTGATGAGATTCGTCCACTCTCAGCAGCAGTCTCAGTGCTTCCACGCACGCACGGGTCAGCTATTTTCCAACGTGGTATGACCCAGGCACTCACTGTCGCGACACTTGGCTCACCGCGTCTGGAGCAGCTTATCGAATCAGCAGAAGGTGAAGAAACCAAACGCTATATTCATCACTACTCAATGCCTCCTTACTCAGTTGGTGAGGCAGGGAGAATCGGGACACCATCACGGCGTGAGATTGGTCATGGAGCACTCGCAGAGCGGGCACTTGAGCCTGTTATTCCGAGCCGTGATCAGTTTCCTTACACTATTCGGGTCGTTTCAGAGATTCTCTCTTCAAATGGCTCGACGTCTATGGCTTCGACGTGTGGCTCGACACTTGCCTTGATGGATGCGGGCGTGCCAATTCTTCGTCCTGTCGCAGGTATTTCCATAGGTATGATGTCCTATCCTTTCGGAAGTGACAAGAAAGATGAATACGTTCTCCTGACAGATATCCTCGGTCTTGAGGATTTCTCAGGCGATATGGATTTCAAAGTCGCAGGAACTGATCTTGGTATTACCGCCATCCAACTTGATGTAAAAATTCTCGGACTCACTGATGCTCAGATCGTCGAAATTCTTGAGCGGGCACGCGTCGCGCGTGCTCAAATACTGAAGGTTATTGCGGATACGATCCCGGCGTCTCGTGAAGAAGTCTCGACGTTTGCACCAAAGATCGAGCAGATCCAGATCCCGGTTGAGAAGATAGGAGAAGTCATTGGTCCCGGGGGGAAAGTCATCAAAAACATCATCGCCCAGACTGGCGCGACAGTTGATGTTGAAGATGACGGAACAGTCACGGTTTCAGGAAGCGATGAAGATGCAGTGACACGCGCATCAGAGTGGGTAAAAAGTATTGTCAAAGAAGTAGTTCCGGGTGAAGTATACGAGGGAGAAGTAAAACGGATCTTATCATTTGGTGCGTTTGTGGAGATTCTGCCAGGCAAAGAAGGCATGGTTCATGTCTCACAAATGGCCGAAGGATACGTCAAGAGCCCTGAAGAGGTTGTGCATATTGGTGACAAGGTGACGGTTCGAGTCGTTGAGATTGATGATCAGGGACGCATCAATCTCTCTATGAAGCTTAATCCATCTGAAGATGAAAAAGGTGGAGGACGACCTGAGCGCCGTGGTGGGGGAGAGCGTGGTGGAGGTTTTCGAGGTGGAGATCGTGGCGGCATGAGGAATAGACCCCCAAGGCGGGATTTTGGGCCACGAAACGACAGAGGACCAATGGGTGGCGGACTACGACCCGATGATCATCCGCTCACTCGCCAATTTCGAAGAGAGCGCATGGAAACCCGCACCCCGTTTCGCGGCAAGCGCGACCGCTAATTCTTCATTTAATAATTCAAAGTTATTACAAATTGAGGTTTTTCATTTTGCACTTTGCATTTTGAATTTTGCACTCTCCTCTCATGTTTCGACATTGGTTAACAGTAGAGGTTGTGAGTAATTGTAGTAATGATGTAAACTGTAGGTATGGATCCTGCCCAAGACGAATCACTTACAAAACCGCAAGACCCAGCCAACAGGACAATGTCTACGCTTCAAGCGCAAAGCATGCGGGACAACAATGTCTCAAGTGACCAACTGCGAAAACTAGGAGAAAAAATTGAGAGTGCTGTCTTGCCTCCCCAGCTCAAAGACAATCTCATCGAGCGTATCTCCCGCCTCGCACTTATCCGTTCAAGCACAGGCTTTATGAGCTCTACGTATATTCTCGAGTATGAGAGTACTGCGACGTACATAAACTGGATCGTCGGGTTGCCGTGGGATAAATACAGCGAGGATTTACTCGACCTTGTGAAGGCAAAAGAGATTTTGGATAAAAACCACTATGGTTTAGACCCTATCAAAGACCGTATTGTCGAGTACCTCGCGACCATTATGCTCAACATGAAAAATAACAACCGCCAAAATATTGCTCATGCGCCAATTCTTTGTCTGGTTGGTCTCGCCGGTACTGGAAAAACGACTCTTGCATCCTCAATCGCCCAGGCACTTGGGAAGAAATTTGAGCGTATTCCATTTGGAGGGATGGGAGATGCCAGGGCGCTTCGCGGACAATCCCGCGCGTTTCCTGATGCTGAGCCGGGGCTCATCATCAAAAAACTCGTACACGCGAAGACGAAAAACTCAGTTATCCTTCTTGATGAGCTTGACCGAGTGACTGATACTGCGAGAGCAGATATCATGGGCGTTTTGGTAGAGCTTCTGGATCCTGAGCAGAATCAGGCATTTACTGACCACTACATCGACTACCCATTTGACCTATCAAGCGTTTTGTTTATTTCTACAGCGAATAATACCAACAACATCTCAACTGCAGTTTTGGATCGTCTTGAGATTATTCAGATGCCATCCTACTCAGACCAGGAAAAAATAGTTATTGCCAAGCAGTATCTGTTTAACCGTATTCGTGAACAGGCAGGGTTGAAAGAGGGTGAAGTCACCATTGAGGATACTGTCTGGCCGGGGATGATACGGCCTTTGGGGTTTGATTCAGGCATCCGTTCTTTGGAGAGGACGATTGAAGGGATTTGCCGAAAAGCTGCGAGGCAGGTAGTTGAGGGAAAAACGACGAGTATTCGTATCGACTCCACAAACCTCAAGGAGTATCTCCCGCACTGGTAAAAGAATTTCTTCCTCTAAACCCTCTCCTTTCTAGGAGAGGGAGGGACCCACAGCGTGGGAGGGTGAGGTAGCGGTGAGGGGACTCGTATCTGCTATACTCCACCTGTGATTAGGAAAATACTCCATCTTGAGGGGTTTGCGATATTCCTTTTCGCGGTTTATCTTTTTTATCGCATTTCTGGTGATTGGTTACTCTTTGTCATTCTTCTCGCCCATGTCGGGATGGACAGGTTTCTGGGTTTTGGTCTCAAATACCCCACCCACTTCAAACAAACTCACCTGCAGAAGCTGTAAATTAGTCCGATAGTATGATATAATAGTGCCATGGCTACTGAAAGGCAGTTAAGCAGAACTGAAGGTCAAAGGGTTTTCAGAACTGTGAGGACCGACCTCGGAATGACTATTTTTTATACGTCAGGTGGCGCAGCTTTTGTACCTCACAATAACTTTCTGGATGTTCGATATCTTGGGAGCGCAGCTCTTGAAAATCTTTGCCTTCTCGCACGGGGAAAGAGCTATGCAGAAATCGCAGCAAGCAGAAGTGTTGCACAATCAACAGTCAGTAAGACTTTTAATGAAACAATTTTTCATCGTTTAGATGCGCATAATCCTGCTCATGCGATAGTTCAGGCCCTGCGTATGGGTTTTTTGGATAGTGAGACTGATCTTGGGAGAATTGGCGTTGACGCGAGGCCTCCTCGTACACCATATCGTGAGCCATTAAGTAGAGACTATGATACGCTCCCAGCAGAATTTGTCGCAAAGATCGTCCCGATGCTCGTGGGAAAGCCTGAAGCAAAATAGCTCGAGTTATCAAGTCCGCTCTGCTCTACTCTCTATGCCCTCCGTTCCATACGATAAATTCCTCCTTGACTTTTCTTACAATTCGAGATTAGGCTGAGAATACGGCTTGAAGGAAGGTGGATTGCGAAGCTTTCTAGGCTTCAACAGATTCTGGTAGGAATAAATCTACACCGTATTCTTCAAATGCTGCAAACGGGAATCCGAAGGCAGCGCTTGCATATCCGATACTTTGTGCGCGTTTGTTCTCTTCTTTATTGCTAAGTTGTATTCCCATATATGCAGCTACAGTCATTTGTGCATTCGAGAGTTCTTGTCTCTCCCATACAGTACTTCTCACTTGCATGCTCGGATGGATGATCGCAAATCTGATCAAATCAGCATTTAACTGTATCCCCTTTTCTTTAGCAGCCTGCAGGTCTGCTAGTATGTGCTGCGTGTCGCCCCATCGTGCAGGGATAGTTCCAGCAAGTGGCTCGGCGAGGATAGCGAAAAACTCTAAATTTGCAAGATCATTTTCTGCCATAGTCATTTCACGCTTCGTTTTTGGTTTTTTAGGAAAAAATTCCTTCACAATTCTGTCGATGTAATCACTGTCCATGGTCAGAAATCCATCTTGATAGAGACCTTGCTCAAAGGGAGGTAAACTTGCGATATAGAAGGCGTTAAGCGCCTCAGCGTCGTATCGTTTTCCGATACCTGGAGAAAAGCCAAGCTCTTTTGCGCGAATCTCCTGATTGTTTTCTGGTGTTTTCATGCTCGCGGAGTATACAAAGTATAGACCTTGCATGTCAAACGAACGAAGGGTATCTATTCAGTTGTTTCCAACGTATTGTCATTTCGACCCGCTAAAGGCGAGGGAGAAATCTCCAGTGAGATATCTCGTTCTGCAATGCAGAACTCGATATGACATAGGTTTCGGAAAGAAGTAAATAGTTACAATTTTACGGCTTGACTTTTCTTACAATTGGGGTCTACTCTGAAAATATATAGCATTTATGCTCAGGCTATTATCCCGCCTTGCGATACTGGTATCACTCTGTGTAGTGTTCTTCCTCACTCCCGCGTCAGCGAGTGCTAGGTTAGTTTTGTATAAAGTTCTTTCGCGGCAGTTGTTATTGAAGTTGCTGTCCTTGTTTGTTTTTATCTCGCTTATTTTGTTAATTAAAACTCATACTGCATATGCAGAAACATCGTCGTCTTTTCGATTTCAAAACTATGTTCAGTCATATAATATGGTTAATCCTGCTGATATCCTCAACACATCCGGCGCTGGTGCATCGACTAACTGCTTATCAGCTTTATGCTGGAATATTCGAGTATCGAATCCAGATGTGTCAGGAATTCCTGAAAATGCGACGATTACAGGCGCTCGCTTTACGCTTTTGGGTACTGGGTCAGGAGGGAATCTCAAAGTAACGGTCGGTAGAAATTCTACGTATTGTCGGTATCCAGCAACTGTTGGAGATAGGAGTACTACGCTCAAAGAGTCAAATGATTTCCTAACGAGTGGATTAATTCCTTTTTATATTTGTGACTCTCAAGATGGGTATCCTATTAGCGTCGATGAGTTGCCTAACTTTTTTCTCGAGATAACTGCTCCGAAGAATGCTCCTTTTCTACCCTTTTCTTTTATAAATCCGTTTATAGCTTTTGATTATATTTTGCCTGTGACACCTACTCCAACCCCGACAATCACACAAACCCCGACACCAACTCCAGACCCTATACAAGTCGGACCAAAGATCGTTTCTTACAAAATTACTGATGGTTTTACTGTAGATCCTCCTGGTCCTCTTGGTGTGGGGAGAGTTTTTTTTAATAACTCCATA
>JACPGQ010000060.1 GCA_016188975.1 Candidatus Levyibacteriota bacterium
ATATTTCGATAGATCCCGAATCAAGACCTGTACCAGAACGGTACGGGTCAAGTTTGGGATGACAAAAGAGGAAAGTATGCATCTCGATATCGTCACTCCGGAAAAAATCGTCTACTCAGAAGACATTGAGGAATTAACCGTTCCCACTCCACAAGGTGAGATCTCTATTCTTCCCGAGCATGTAGCACTCGTCACCAGGGTTTCTGAGGGTGAATTGATTGTGAAGACAAAAGGTAAATCCCAGTTTCTTGCTGTCACTGGAGGGTTTTTGCAGGTGCAGGATGATCGAATCACCCTTCTTGCAGATTATGCGATCAGGTCTGAAGAGATCGACACACAGAAAGTACTTGAGGCAAGAAAGCGGGCTGAAGAAGCATTGAAGAAGAAACGGGAAGACATGAGCGAACGGGATTTCACAGTGGCAGAATCTGAGATGAGACGGGCAATTCTCGAATTAAAAATCTCAAACAAACGAAGAAAGCATACAAACATCCCTGGCCAATAAAACTTCCTTGTTACCCTCTCCCTAAGGGAGAGGGAGAGGGAGAGGGATGGGTCGACCCAGTCGACCTAGGGTGAGGAAAAGCAACCGAGTGAGGTCATGAAAACAAGCAGCACCTTGCTAAATGCTTTTCGCAATGTATAATCAATAGGCATGCAGCCTGCATTTTATAATCCGAACATTTCCTACGAGGAAAATTATACTCATGGCCCACCTATTCTCTCCTCATCCCAAAAATCTCCAAAAAGACGTGTAAAAAAGAAGTGTAAGCATCTTGGCTCCGAGGTCAATCTTCCCTTTGGCATACCGCCCGGTCCACTCCTCAATAGCAAATTCATGAAAGCGGCGTTTGAGTGGGGATTTGATGTATCGACATATAAAACTGTGAGAGCAAATGCTTTACCTTGCCACCTATTTCCGAATGTTTTACCAGTTACTGTCGGAAAAGAATTACACCCTGACCAAACCCCTCGATTGATTACTACGAAGGATTATTCACACGACCCGACAACATTTAGCATCACAAATTCATTTGGAGTGCCGTCCAAGGAGCCTCAGGTGTGGCAAGAAGATGTCAAAAAGGCTCTAAGCTATGCCGGCGATGGTCAACTCATGATCCTCAGTTTCATGGGCACTGTACGGCCAAACCAGAGTCAGGAAGAATTCGTCGACGACTTCGCTACCGCTGCAAGATTGGCAAATGATACCGGAACCAAAGTTCTTGAAGCGAATCTTTCTTGTCCAAATATAGGCAATGAAGGACTCGTCTGCTACAACCTCGAGGTAACAGAGGCTGTCTGCAAAGAAATTCGAAACAGAATAGGCTCTACCCCGCTTATCTTGAAAGTAGGCTATTACAAAAGTGATAAAGATCTCGAAAAACTCACTGAAATTGCTTCAAAATACGCACACGCAATTGCAGCAATCAACACTCTGCAAGTTGAGGTTGTAGATGAAAAAGGAGAACAAGCACTTCCTGGCCCAAACAGGCTGAGAAGTGGCATTTGCGGTGCAGGTATCAAATGGGCAGGACTTGAGATGACTCGCAAACTGGATACTGTTCGAAAGAAAAACAAATACGACTTTGAGATTGTCGGAATTGGCGGTGTCATGAATCCGGATGACTATTTTGAATATAGAAACGCAGGCGCAGACTGCGTCCAATCAGCAACAGGCGCCATGTGGAATCCATACCTTGCATATGAAATTTGGAAAAGAGAGCAAAAAACACTATAATCTAAACGTATGAGCCTAGAAACTGGCGCAGTTTACACAGACAATATCAGAAGAGATGGCAATACAAGGATTTGGAGTAGAGCTCGTCATGGTGGCCCAATTGTTTGGGAGTTCCCCAATGGAGCAATGTCGTATCGTATCCAGATTGGTGAGAAATGGTTCGTAAAATATGTTCCTCCTCCCGATACCTCTCAAAACGTAGCTCCTTCCCCACTTGCAGAGCCAGTTTTTCAAGAAGTTACTGAATCTGGCCAACTACCATTACCTACCCAACTAGATAAAACAGTTCAGCCAAAACCGTAACATGAAGTACAAGGTGGGTATTTTTGGTTCAGCTGAAGGAGATTTTGAGAAGATACTTACGAAAGCTCAAGAGCTTGGACGAGTGCTTGCTGAGAAAAAAGTGATAGTCGTAACTGGAGCCTCAACTGGTATACCGTTCGTTGTTGCGAGAAATGCGTACGAACACGTAGCAGAAATCTGGGGCTTCTCCTCTGCTACAAATCTAACGGCCCAAAGAAAAATGATGGAGGGAATCGATAACGACGTCTTCTCCAAACTCTTTTTTATACCAAAAGGCTATCTTTTTGCCAAAGACGAAAACGTCTGCAGAAAATATCGTAACGTGACCTCGACAGCTACATGTGATGCAGGAATCATTATCTCAGGTCGCTGGGGAACAATGAATGAATTTACAAATCTCTTTGATATGGGTAAAATTATCGGAGTACTTACCGGAACCGGAGGCATCGCAGACGAACTAGAATCACTGATGGAGAAAATTAATAAACCAAGCAAGGCAAAAGTCTTCTTTAGTGACTCGCCTAATGAACTTATCAAAAAAATACTCTCTGAGCTTGAGCAGAGATAAGCATGTATGATATATCGATATATCATACATAAAGTACAATATGATATTTCGAGACAAACTAGAAACGATAATCGCGAAGAATAACTCCCTCTTATGCGTCGGGCTGGATCCTGACCTTACAAAACTTCCGAAGCATCTTCTCGCAGCTAAAGACCCGATCTTCGAGTTCAATAAGGCAATTGTTGATGCAACGCACGACCTCGTTTGTGTCTACAAACCAAATATCGCCTTTTATGAAGCTGAGGGGATCGACGGACTCAGACAGCTGAAACTGACAGTTGATTATATTCAGAACGAGTATAGCGGTATACCAATCCTGTTGGATGCAAAACGAGGTGATATAGGCAATACTGCTGAAAAGTATGCAAAGGCTGTATTTGAGTTCTGGAATGCCGATGCGGTAACTGTCTTCCCTCATTTAGGATTGGATTCTCTTACTCCCTTTTTTGAATACAAAGACAAAATGACGATCGTCCTTATCAAAACATCAAACCCCGACTCTGGAATGTTTCAAGACCTTACAGTTGATGGCGAACCGTACTACCTTCGTGTGGCAGAGAAA
>JACPGQ010000061.1 GCA_016188975.1 Candidatus Levyibacteriota bacterium
GTCACTTCCTTAGCACTTGAGCGCTTGGCAGCATCGATCATAAAAATAAGCTCCATAAGATGATCATTCACTGGAGTGTTTGTTGACTGGATGATAAAGACGTGACGACGCCTGAGGTTTGGGGGGATTTTTACGCGGATTTCACCGTCTGCAAAACTCGTGACAGGCTCATGAAGATCTTTTTTGAGAATTCTTGCGATGTGTTTGGCAAGCTGCGGGTTCGCACGTCCTGTGACGAGGACAAAACCGTTTTCTTCACTTATCTTTCTACTTCGTCTGCCTGTTATTGGCATAGTAATCTGACAGGAACATGACGATTGTACAAGGATGGCTCACCGAATGCAAGCACTCTGGGATACTCTACTTGCCTCCTCCGAGCATGCTGCCTAAGGATCCAAGTCCACCCATCGCCTGCAGTTTCTTTGCTGCGACTTCTTGGGATTTCTTGACTGCTTCGTTTATCGCATCCCTGATATCATTATCTGATTTACCGTTACTCTGGAGCTCCTTAATTTTCTGGTCTCCTGTGATCACGATATGTACACCGTGCTTATCGACGATAACCACCTCTTCCTGGAGTTGGCGCTGGATCTGCATCGCTTGATCCCGCATCTTTTTCAGTTCTGAAATTTGTCCAAATGGATTAAACATACAAAATCACCCCCTCTGGATCCTAATATATCCGAATGTAATTAGTCAGGATGCATCCAAATTCTATTTTTGCATCTTTATTATCTCACGTGTCTATTCGGATAAATATGGATTATTTTTATTCGGATTAATTCGGATTTCTCAATTCTATCCTAACTTCTACCATATTTCCAGCCAAGGTTTTCGCTGCCTGCTCGAGAGCTGTCTGCGTCTTATTCTCGCTGAGGCGGTCTTTATGAAATTTGTACGCCGTCTCAATAATGAGCGTTTTTCGGTCAAAACTTTTCAGTCTGCACCCCCTCAGCACTCCCGAGATAGTATGGTTGTACTCTTTCACTTTGCCAATAAAGTTGTGCCAGAATTCGGAAAGCCATTCCTCAGTCAGTTCTCCCTGGGAACTATATGCCATGAGACTTGCGCCGTTTGCGGTTGGTTTTTCATCCTTCTTCTCTTCAGGTTTTTCATCAAGGACAGCTCGTTTTTTGTGCAACTCTCCTACCTGCTTACGCATAGCATGAAGGTCAACCGCTCCTTTACCGCCTGAAGCATTCCTAACCTCTGAATCTGAAACGACGGAAGGCTCTTGCTCACTCGTCGTAAGATAGTCAATTACCGCAAGCTCCAAAGGAAGAGGTGGCACCACTGCATCCCTCATCCGTGCATGCGCTTTTTGCAAAAGATCCGAAAGCGCACCAATCTGCAAAAGCGTAAACTTCTCTTCCTGCTTATCCCCAATACCCGCCTGTGCCAAGAGAAGGACATGTACATGTTCCAAAAGCTGCTCTATAAAAAACCGCATATCTAGTCCCGAAGTTGCAACAGTTGCAATATGTGCGATACTTCCCTGGAGGTCACGCTTTTGCAGATGATCGAAGAGCTTCTGTACATACTGGCTGCTGCTAACACTGTGGTACTCCTTCTCGAGGATCTCAAGGGTGATAGGTTTTCCGCCTGATGCGAATGCTAGTTCCTCAAGAATTTTTGCTCCATCACGAAACCCACCATCTGACAACCGTGCAATCTCCACAAGTGCCTTCTCGTCTATACTGATCCCTTCTCCTTTGACAATCCTGCCAAATGACCTAAGGAGCTCATCTTGTGTCGCTTTATGGAAAGAGACATGCAGGCACCGCGAGAGAATCGTAGCAGGGACTTTTTGAGGCTCAGTCGTCGCAAGAATGAAAACAGCGTGTGCCGGCGGCTCCTCCAGGGTCTTCAACAGCGCATTGAATGCCTCAGTTGTGAGCATGTGGACCTCGTCAATGATGTACACTTTTTTGTTTGCTGATACCGGCGCCAAGCGGATTTTCTCGCGCAAATCACGCATCTCATCAATCCCTCGGTTTGATGCCGCGTCAATTTCCAGGACATCGAGATTTGTGCCGTTGGTGATTGAGACGCAGGTGTCACAGGTATTACACGGCTCAATTTCGGAGGACGGAGAAGTGCTCTGTTTATTGTCTGTCTTCTGACTTCTGTTCTCTGTTTTCTGTCGTCTGTCTTCTGACTTCTGCCGCTCACAATTAAGAACCTTCGCCACAATCCTCGCACTTGAGGTTTTCCCAAGTCCTTTCGGCCCTGTAAACAAGTAAGCGTGCGGAGGGGTCGGGGACGACAAAACGCTCGTCAGCGTTTTCCGGACGTCCTCATTATCAAGCTCATCAATTGTTTGGGGACGGTATTTGCGGTAGAAAACCATTGTATCCTAATGTATCCAAATTTGATTAGTCCGAATGAATCCGAATTCAAACACCATGTTTTTCATAGTTCCCAACCTTCGTAAATTCCTTGACCAATCGGTTTTAGGATTAGGATTCATTTGGATTATTTTCATTTGGATGAATTCGGATATCCTACTCGTGATGAATACCAAGCAGATGATGTAATCCGTGCTCCACAAGCTCTTCGATTTTCTCATCCACGAGCATATCATCTCGAGCAGCTTCTTGGATAACGACAGGATAGGATATCACGACATCACCAAGATGCACGACGCCAGCTTCGATAGGCATCTTCGTCTGCTCTCCTTCACTCAAAGGAAAAGACAGGACATTGGTTGTCCCTTCCTTATCACGAAACTTCTTGTTAAGCATCTTCATTTTCCGATCGCCGACAATAGCTATAGAAACCTCAACATTACTGAGAACGTTGTTAGACGCGAGCGTGTGCTTTACAGCTGCTCTGATGCGTTTTCTACTCAGCTTGTAGCGGCTCTCAACGAAGATAAGGGTTTGGACATTGGACATACCTTGATTAAAGGGTATTGTTGTAGGTTTGGTTGTAGCTGCCAGTACGGGTATAGTCAATAGGTAAAAGTAATATTTACCCTTCCACCATACTTTTTACCATACTAGCTGCTATACCTAAAACCTATTACTATGACTATTAAATAATGCGTTTTCGCATCCGTCGCGACTCTTCTTGCTTCATTTTCTTCGCAAGTGACGGCTTGACGTAAAACTGTCGACGTTTTGCCTCAGGAATAATACCCGCATCAATGACTTTTTTGGTAAATTTGCGAATGACAGAATCATCTGAGTCACCCGGCATTTTTTTAACAAAAACCATAGAAATAGAACACCTCCGATCAAATATTCTTCCTCTTACCCCTCTCCTTTCTAGGAGAGGGTCCTCGCCTTAGGCGAGGGGGTGAGGTAGAGTTATAACGAGGACAAACCTCCTCTAGTAACCACCTATTTTACTCCAAAACCTCTTTAATGTAAAACAGAGAACACTGAATAGATGGGTACAGAAGCGACTAAAAATGCCTATTCGGATAAAGATCGCGGCCGGTTTCAAGAGCTTTCGAATAAATGATACATCGTGTGATTGACTTCGGACTCACCATCCTATTGGGTACTCCTATTGAGTCCTATTGGGGACCTTATTGGGGACGGTCCTAGAATTGATTGCTATGACAATCCAAAAAAGAAGCTTTTTCTACAATTGCCATGTTGCTCTTATCAAAAAAACCTTGTGGGAAAATCCTTTCATTTTAGGCTGCTTGAACAGTATCTTCCAGGACCGTCCCTAAAAACTAAAAACCCGTCCCTAAAAACCTAAAAACTATTGCAAGGCTGAATACATTGCAAGAAAAAACGGCAGAGCTTCTGAGAGATAATGCATGGCCCACAGACTACGTTGCCCTGGCGAGTGCATGGGAAAGAATTGATCCGGAGCTTGCAGATCGCATTCAGAGATTCGCAGATCAAAGATATCCTCTGTATGGTACGCAGCTTACAATAAACGAAGCAGTCGAAATTGTAAAGCAAGGTAGCTACATTGAAGCGGCAAACCTTACGAGAAAAGCACTTATACACGCTTCCTGGAATTATTACGATACATACCCACCTATCGGGATTCGTAATGAATTTGAACGCGTCTTAGTTGAGGTCGCCAAGACAGATCCTCAGAGAGTACTCAATCTTATTGATGATACATATCCTGACGAAAAAGACGAGAGCCTTTCACAGGATGATCTCAAAATCATTGTCTTCACAGAAGGTGCAATAGCTCTTGTCAAACAGGATGCATTCGTGCAAGCAAGAAATCTACTCGAACGTGCAGTTGTCCTTGCACGGTCTTTAGAGATAACAGAACCAGAAGACTCGCAACGCACAACAGCGATACAACATATTGGACAGGAAGTACAACCAGATCATCACCTACTCAGAAGAAAAGCGATAACCCTTGCAAGAGTTGCTGGAGCGGTTGCAAAGTTTGAAGGTGCATCTGGAAGTTCTCTCTAGAGAATCCTTTGCATTAATCCTTTACTGCTTTTCCGAAAGGACCCATGAGGTGTAGATGAAGGTGCGGGACGATTTGCGCGCCACCTGAATTGACAAGGATGCGAAAACCTTTGCCTGTCAACCCCTGTGTCTTGGCCATTCGTTGTGCAGTCTGCCACAATCTGCCCATAAGCGCAGGATCATCTACATCTAAAAAATCCGCAATATGCTTTTTTGGGGCAATCAACAAATGGATAGGTTTTGCTGGATGTAAATCAGGAAATACCATCACCTCTTCATCCTCATAGGTGAATTCTTTGGGAATCTCTTTGTTTGCGATTTTACAGAAAATACAGTCATCCATGATTAAAATTTCTAATTTCTAATTGACCTAATCAAATCCCAATTCCTGAATTTTAGAAATTGGAGCTTGGTACTTCTTTAGAAATTAGGTTAATTAGGTCAATTTACAAACTCTGAAAATAATACCTACTTAGATAGTCTTTAAAACTTCAATAATCTGTTCCAACGTTAATTTAGTAGCAATCATCTTCGGATTTTTTGGCGTTCCGTTTAAGAGCATTTTTTTCGATGCGTGTAAAAACCACGTCGCATGAGGATCAATCTTTCGTAATTTCTCATAGGCTAGAGTGAGGTCAATGTCCTCATCTCTAAGAGATTGCTTCTCGAAGACCTTTGGTCGAAGATTCGCAATGACGCCAGCTTTGCCATTACGTTTCTCTAATTGGTCATTTGAGATTTGAGATTTGAGATTTGAGATTTCATTCGACGGTCTCGCCTTTATCCTCACATACCCTTTCCTCGGATCTTTACGAACAACCAAATTATATCCCATCTTTTGCGCGAGTTTCAAAACTGAGTCATTAATCGTGTCAAATGCCAGGGCTTTCCCCCACCGCGTCTCAAATTCTTGGCCGTTTTCTTTGATCTCACGCTCTGCCCAGATGCGATTTTCAAAGGTATGGAGCATTGCCTCAAGACAAGTGAAGCCAAACTCGACATAGTAGTCGTCCTGATCAGGCTTGAGGAGCTTCAAGCCGTCCAAAAGCCCCAACACCGTAAATTCGTGGTAGTCGGCTACGGGATCAACCCAAAAGACTTCTTTGAAATGATCCGTATCCACGATGAATTGTACAACCCGTGAAATCGCTTCTTTCCTATCTTCCCACTTTTCGGTTTCTGTAATGGGAATTTTCTGCTCATCAATCAAGCGAAGGATATACCGCCACGCGAGTCCTGCTCCCGAAATAGACGTATCCTTAATCTGGTGGTGATCAAGAGGACCTAGGCCGGTATCGACGTGGATCACTTCGTCTTTGCCGACTTTCTCAACTGGATCGCCCACTCCTGCCTCTGAGGTTAGGGTGCTTCCCTCGAGACGCTGGCCTGCAGGGACAAACTTCACAGATGCATCATGCCAGCCAGGAAGATATCGTCTCAAAAGCCAAACGCTGCCTATCGCATCCCAGTCAGGCGAGGTATGCGTCACAATTATTTTCATTGCAATGAGTATACCTACTAAGAAATCAAAACGCAAAAATCAAACGCATATCCTCAGCCTTTGGCTGAGATTTTTAATCTTTGGTTTTGTAACGAGCGTCACCAAGCTTGACAAACAAAATCGAATCTACGATCATAGTAGTAGCTTACAATAATTTCTTATGGACCCAAAAAAACCTGCCCTCGATCCGAAACAGCAAGAGACGCTTAACCGTATCATGAGTACTCCTACGACCTCTGCTGCTTCCACTCCACAAGCTCCAGCAAAACCCGGCGAAGCTCCAAACACACAAAATGCATCGACAAAAACTTCTCCAGCGCCAACACAAGCTGCTCCTTCACCAAGCGCCCCGGCAACTCCTCCTTCTTCAACAGGCAGCTTTCCGTCGTTTTCTGCTCCTATTCCTCCTCCCCCGCTTCCAGCACAAACGCCTTTTTCGACTCCTCCACCGGCTTCAGATGCACAGCTCAAAGGAGAGGTAAAAAGCTACGGAAGTATCCCAGTGGCGCAAGCAACCACGGCGCCGGGAACGACACCAAAACCAGCAACTCCTACCTCAGCACCGACAACGACCCCACCGCTTGCTGCAAAGAAAAAATCACCACTTATTTCTGTACTCCTTGTGATCCTCGGCCTCATTCTCATCATCGCCTACACCATCGTCTGGGCACTTGTGTTTGGCATCAACCTTCCCTTTGCGCTGCCGTTCTAAGTTTGAAATTTTGATGTGTGATGTGAGAAATTATTGAACTTGAATTCTAGAACTATAGATTTCTTGATCAAGGTATCAAAATATCAAAAAACTCAAGATCAAAAACCTCTCATTTCCCACTTCAAGATATCCATAAACTGAATATGAAGCTTCCGAAAGAACTCACGACAGTCACGCCAATTTCTAAGCTCCTCGCACTTGTCATCTTTTTCGTCTCTCTTTTCGTCGCATTTATCCTTGGTATGCAGTATCAGCAGGTTATAGGCATGGCAGAAGAACAGCTCCTCAATATGCAATCGATCGCCGTCACACAACAAAAACCTTCTATCTCTCCCGACCAAAATGATCGAACAATCGACGACATCATCATGTATATGGTACCTTCGGGATGGACGAAGACAGATGCTGGAAATGCATATACATCTCTTCGTTCTCATGATTTTTCTGAGAATGTGGTCCCTGCAATCACAAATGGCGTAGAAATTCGCATCCTTCAGAATGGAAGAGTAACAAACAAAACCCTCGGACAGTTCGTCGCTGAAGATGTGCACGTTCCTGATGCGACAAAGCATACAATATCTCAGGAAACATTAGTATTCAACGGAATTCCCGTTATCAGGAAATTTTTTTGCTGGGAGGGATGCTATGATGGTTATTATTTCAAGAGCAATGGAAAGATTTGGCAGCTTGATATCGCGTGCGAGCCAGGCTGCGGATCACATGAAAAAATAATGGCGAAATATGGAACGGTCATTAACAAATTTTTACAGAGTATCATGTTTAAACAAGGTCAATAATAGTTTTAGCTTGACCAAATCGTCTCAACCTTTAGATTTACAAAGTAATTCCTTTGTCATCTCGAGGAACGAAGTGACGAGAGATCTCGTCAGGAGAGAAGATTTCTCACTACGTTCGAGATTACAGAGAGGGTTATCTCAACTGGTTCAAAATTTTATCAACATTTAAAAGCTCTGTTTTTTCTTCATTCCTTCTCTTCCATTCCACTTGCTCTCCTGTCTTCTGACTAACGACTAATCGCACTGGGATACCAATAAGATCCGCATCTGCAAATTTTTGCCCGGGGCCGACGTCGTCCCGATCGTCATAGAGGACCTCAACGCTTTCGGCAGCGAGCATTTCATACACTTTGTCAGCTCTACTTTTCACTTCTTGCTTATCGCTTATCACTATCAGATGGACTGAATACGGCGCAACCGACTTTGGCCAGATGATGCCACGGTCGTCATGAAAAAGCTCAACGAGTGTCCCCATAAGTCTCGTTGGCCCGATGCCGTAGGATGCGAACCAGACAGGCTTTCTTTGGCCATCTTTGTCAGTAAAATACCCTCCCATTCTCTCTGCATACTTGGCAGTACCGAAAGGAAAAATATTGCCAACCTCAATACTTTTGATTGCCTTAAGTCCCGGCGCCTTACGGTCCTCATCCGACATGACCTCGTCATTTTTCGCATGCTTCCACCCATCAGCGATATATATAGTGTCCTCACCCACCTCAGACGCTACCTGAAACTCATGAGTATGCTCTTTGGTAAACACACCACCCGATGCTTCAGTAATGATCGCATCAAGTTCAACCCGTTTAAATATCCGGAGATACGCATCCGCAACTCCCCAATAATACTTCATGAGATCTTCCTCAGTCGCGTGTGCACTATAGAGATCTTTCATCATAAACTCCCGACCCCTCAGGATTCCTGATTTCGCGCGCAGCTCATTGCGGAATTTGGTTGAGAAATGATAGATTGCGACGGGCAAATCTTTGTAAGACGTCACATGCTTACGGATCAGATCCATGACAATTTCTTCATGAGTAAATGACAATGCAAAATCTTTGTCGTTTTTTTCAAACTGGTACATGACTTCCTTGGCTTCATCCCAACGACCCGTCTCATTCCAAATCTCTTTCGGGTGAAGAAGCGGCATCAGAAGTTCTTGTGCGCCAGTAGCATTCATTTCTTCACGAATGATGTCGTTGATTTTAGAAACGACACGATATCCAAGTGGCAAAAGCGTATATGACCCGGCCATGAGCTTGTCAATAAACCCGCCGCGCATCAGATATTTGGCATTTACGGAAACCTCATCATGAGGCGTTTCTTTGAGTGTTTTTGGGAAAAGTCTTGAATATCGCATATTTCTTGTCATGCTGTCCGCCAGGCAAAGCCCTATCGGCTGGCGGATTATTCCAGCATCTCGCTATTTGTACTATACCAGATGTCATTGCGAGGAACAAAGTGACGAAGCAATCCCATATAAACTTTTCAATTTGAAGAATCTATTTTAAGAGATTGCTTCGGGTCGAAGTATCGACCCTCGCAATGACCCTCCTTCGCTGAAGCTTCGGAAGGGCAAGGCAAATTAAAACATCTTACTCCCTACCTTCGCCTCCTTCGTCGGCCTGAGCAACACAACATTTCCCGCCTCATCCTCGACTCCGAGAGTCAACACTTCTGAAATAAACGGGCCTATCTGCTTCGGCGGAAAATTGACAACACCGATCAGCTGTGTGCCGACCAATTCCTCTTTTTTATAGTTTGCAACAATCTGTACTGAAGATTTCTTCATCCCAATTTCAGGACCAAAATCAATCGTCAACTTGAACGCCGGCTTCCGTGCCTGAGGAAAATCCTGCACATCAATCACTTTGCCAACTCGTATATCTACCTTCTGAAAATCATCATATGAAATCACACAAAATCACCACCTTTGTATATTGCAGCTAGTAAATCTTTCGGATCATTTATTTTTGGCGTCATCAAAAACTCGTCTCCAATGCCACATTTTTCTGCCAATTCATACGTCAACCGTAGCGCAGAATAATCTTCAAGCGCAATACCGACGGAATCAAATAATGTTATTTCCCGATCGTCTTCCCGACCTTTTTTAGAGCCAGTGGTGAGTTCATGCAGCTCTGCATAGACCAGTTTCTTCGCTTTTGCCTTGCTTAAGCGTTGGATTTCTCCCTCAATTATCGACTGATCAAAGTATTCAACCACTATTCGGCATCGAGGCAAAATAGTTGCTTCGAGCTCTGTCTTGCCGATAGTATCCCCACCCAGAGCATTAATGTGCACGCCTGCAAAAACCCATTCATTCTTGATTACGTCAACATGGGCTTTACATGCAGTGCATACAGTAATGATATCTGCTCCAATTGTTGCTTCCTGCGCATTTTTGCAACGCACGAGCTTCAACGCCACACTGGCCATGTTTTTTTCAAATTTATCCATCGCTTTCGGATCAGTATCAAAATACCGAATTTCTCTGATATCCCGTACGAGTTTCACTCCACGCACTTGGAATTCGCTCTGCGCGCCAGTACCGATAAGTCCCAACGTGTGAGCATCTTGACGTGCCATCAAATCCGTAGCAAGCGCTGATGTCGCAGCAGTACGAAGAGCTGTGAGTATTGTCATCTCACTAAACAGCAATGGATACCCCGTATCAATTCGTGATAGTTGGCCGGTAGCAACGACAGTTTGCTGACCGATCGATGGATTCTTTGGATGACAATTGACATATTTGTATGTGTAGTACTGCTCATTGTCGCAAATAGGCATGAGCTCCAACACGCCACCTGGAACATGCATCGCCGGACGAGGCATTTTCGTAAATGACTCCCAACGGCCAAAGTCTCGCCTGAGAGCCTGCATAAGATCCAGTAAAAAATTGTCGAACCCATGACGATCTAGCAATGTTGTTAACGAATCAATAGTTATAATTTTCATAGTAATTTTCGTACCGTTTTCCTCAAAAAAAACGCCCTTAATAAATTCAAATAGAATTTATTCAAGGACGCATCTCGCGTGATACCACCTTGCTTTTCCGCCAGCTGGCGGACTCGTTCATGTCGCACTCCTACTGATATGCGATACAGTCTTTAACGGTTTCGTCTCCGTCTTGCTCGTCGCAAGCAGCTCGCCTGGCGGGAAACCAGACTCAATTGCTTTACATACTAGTAATTATTACTGATTCTTCATTATTTGTCAAACTGCAAATATACGGGTAATTGGTCACAGTTCTAACATAAAACTGTCATTCTGAGCGTAGCGAAGAATCTTTTGTTGTCAGATCCTTCGGCTTTCAGCCTCAGGATGACAAAATCATGGCGGTAGCGCTTCGCTCAGTGTGAACTGTTACATATACGGTGTCCAATCGTGCAAACTGAGACTAGTATTTTACCGAATTTTACGATATAATTTCTGACTATAGGTTATGGAAAGACCAAGTTATTACGGTAATTTTGCAATCCCTGAAGCGATCACTATACACAATCCTCATTTGAGAGACGTAACGCGTGTTATTACAAATATTCAAAATGATCCAGACGCACAAGTTGTACGAGTCACGAGAGACTCGCTATCAAAGAGAGTTATCTCGACTGGAACGTTTGTTCCTTATGTGTTGATAAAGCATGACATGGTCGATGCGCTTGGAAAGCTCATAGACGGGTTCTGCACGTCTGATGAGGTTGTTACTGAGCTTGTTATCATGTCAAGAAACACCCCCCATGAGACTCTCAATACTCCTGCTACATGAAAAAGTTATGGTGATTTTGTATCTACACCCTCCGGAGAGACTATTGCTTCTTCGCCCCGTGTCCCCGCACCAGTCGGTGCAGGGCATGGCCTCCGAATTCGTGGCGAAGAGCTGCAACCATTTTGGCTGCGAAAGAATCCTGGACTGCTTGATCAGTCTGTGAACGGCGGCGAAAATCCAAAGACTGCTCGATATTCTCAATCGGCACTCCTTCTTTTTTCGCCTCTGCAACAGTCCACTCGCCCTCTCCGCTGGCATCTATTTTACCCTCTATACTCGAAAGTATGGAGTCTTTCCCTAATGCATTCTTAGCTTGGTCCATCAAGAATCCTGAAATAATCGTACCTTTTTGGTAGAGTTTGGCAATTTCCAACAAATCGAGATTGTATGGCGATTTATCAAATACGCCAAACCCTTCTCCAAGTGCCTGCATCATCCCGTACTCAATACCGTTGTGAACCATTTTGACAAAGTGCCCAGCCCCACCTGTCCCAAAATACGCATGTCCGCCATTGGGTTTTGCCAGAGAGTCTAATATTGTAGTAATGTATCGATACGCGGAAACATCACCACCTGCCATAAGAGGATAGCCATTTTCCAAGGCATGAACTCCCCCACTAACTCCTA
>JACPGQ010000059.1 GCA_016188975.1 Candidatus Levyibacteriota bacterium
GTGGGCTGGCAGAGAGAGCAGATGCAGTCGAGCTATATAAACATAAGCTGGAGCATTTATCAGAGATTATGAAGCGATATGAGGGGTTTACAAAAATTGTTATTGAAGACAGAGCAGATACTCTTATCAAAATAAAAAAGCAGTTTCCAGAGATCTTCGTTATTGAAGTTTGCCAAGGCCACTATGCAACAGTTGATCACAAGCTGCATAAGGCGTTGGATAAAACAGTCAATTCTATTGAAGAGTTACTTTCATTGCAAAACAACTAGTTTACATCTATTTGAACCGCTGATGAGGTGGCTTGATAATCTACAGACTATATATCACAAATAGAATTAGAGAATTTCAATATCTGTAAATTGTTCAATGTATTTGCGATAAATAAAACGACGATTGCGTTGTTTTCCTGTAATCTCTTCTAAAATTCCTGCTTTGACAAATTTTTCAATTAAATCATTGACATTAGCTTTAGAAGAGATTTTTGTCATAATAGATACTAATTTTGTGTCTACGACAGGCAATGCGTACATTTTATTTAGTAAGATAAGTGCGCTATCAGCATTTTTCCCAAATGTCGAGACTTTTTTTATATCTTCCTCGCGCAGCTCAGTAATTTTTTTTGCTTTAGTAACAGCCTGATTTGAGACTGTTCGTATTCCTTCAAGGAAAAACATAAGCCATCCCTCAACTCCTAAATCAAACCGATAGCTATTTAACTTGTCGTAGTAATCTCTTCTGTTTTTATGAAAAAAATCTGAGATATACAAAAGAGGTCGTGGTAAAATTCCTGCTTTATAAAGGTAAAAAGTAATAAGTAGTCTTCCAGTTCTCCCATTACCATCAAGGAAAGGATGGATAGTCTCAAATTGTGCATGGATGAGTGCTGCCTTAATAAGGAGTGGCAATTTAGAAGTTGATTCATGGATAAATTTTTCCAGTTCGTTTAATGCTTGGTTCATCTCATATGGAGGTGGGGGAACAAATGTAGCAGTAGCAATAGTTGGACCTCCTATCCAATTCTGACTTTTACGGAACTCTCCAGGGTTTCGATGCTGTCCTCTGACCCCCGCAAGTAACTTTTCATGTAGCTCTCTGATAAGTCTTAAAGAAAGAGGGAGCGTTTTTAGTCTTTCCATGCCATAGTTCATTGCTTTAATGTAGTTTTGGATTTCATCCACATCTGAAGGCATATCAGCATCAACGAGTTTTGCATCAGCTTTAATAACATCTAAAAGCGTCGCTTGCGTTCCTTCTATTTGTGTGGACAATGATGCTTCTTTTCTTACGTACATAAGGATAAAAAAATCAACATCAGGGATAAGTTGATCGATTGCATTTAAGCGTCCGATTGCTTGATCAGCTTGTGAGAGGAGAAGAATAAGATCTTGATTCCACGTAATAAGATCCTCTGATGGAAAATTCAAAGGAATAAATGCTTTATAACCTGTTTGTTGTGTTAGTAAGCTTCCTATTTTGCTCATAAACAGCCAGAACTTAAGATTTTGTTAGTTCTGTTTAGACAGTATAAAGGAAACTAATATATAATGCAAGTTTCCTTTCTTTCTAGGAATATGCTTCAAATTCCCGTAGGGTGTTAAGGATTTTGAAGCAAGTGAATTGTTGATGAGACATATTACAACAATCATGCGATTAGCCCGTGTTATCAAGCTATTCGTATTGTGATAAAGGGATAGTTCCCTTCGGTGACCCTACGGTCCCTCTATTTGAACCGTTTTTAAGTTGGATAAACTCGCTCTTATGAAGATATATGACTTGTAGAGGTTAATAATCTTTTAACGAAGTTACCTTAATCTCGGAGGATTTTCCTTGATGTTTTACGTTTTCGGTTATTAACGTTGCATCATGTTGTTTTGCTAATGCAAGGAAAACTGCATCATAGTAGGTTATTTTTAAAGCTTGTCCCAATGTAGAGGACGTGTTTGCAAGAGCTTCAGTTTCTGGGTAAAAATCAATTGGGAGATTATAAAAAAGCTCTAAAGCTTCCACCATTTGTGAGGAAGTTAATTTCTTTTTCAGAAGAAGAGCATTGCCTATCTCATACTTCGCAAGTTCTGGTGCTAACAGGAGAGCCTGTCCTTCTTTAGCATCATGTAAGATTTGCTCTGCCTTATCTACCAAAATTTCGTTTACTTCGTTGAGCCACTTTATAATAACTGAGCTATCTATTACAAATTTTCTCATCAAAAATGACTTTCTCTATCCTTTACAATAAATTCAGAGAGATTTCCTTGACCTTTTCCTTTGAATGCTCGTACCCGTCGAATTTGTTTCCAGAGTTTATCCCAATTAATAATCTTTTCATTAGGCTTAATAGTTATTTCATCAGGTTTAGTAACTGAAATAGTAACCGCAGACATGGGAGTTACCCAACTGACAGCTTTCCTAATAGTATCAGGAATAGTTAACTGCCCTCGATCTCGGATCACAACAACACTCTTCATATTTTCAGAATATCAGAAAATCAGAATTATGTCAATACTCACGTTAAAGATATTAATGGAGATAGGTTCAAATTCCCGTAGGATTTGAAGCCAGGTGAAAAATAAAATGCTTAAATATTGAACCTCATATTTAGCCTCGAAAATGATGGTTCAATTAATTTTGCAACCCTAGGTGACCCCACGGTCCCTCTATTTGAACCGCTTTTATCTTGGATAAAAAGACTGTTATTTTCGTAGTGAATGAATTTGACATCTTGACATCAAGACGACAAATGGGTAATATTGATCTATGCAAACTACAATAAGAACAACTATTCGCATAAGAAAAGATTTGCTCGATCAATCCCGTATGCTTGCCTTGCATAAAGGAGTTTCTTTGCAAGATATTATTAATGAAGCATTAGCTCTTGGATACAAACATGTGAGTGATTTACATATGGGAAAAGACGCGATGAAACAAATTGACAATTTTCGTCAACGCATGGTCAAGAAAAATATTGATCTTAACAAGTTGATTATAGCTAGTAAATCTGACCAAAAGTGAATAATACGACACTCATTCTCGATTCTTCAGTTATTGCAAAATGGTTCTTCCCGGAAAACGACAGTGAAAAGGTGCTTAAGATAAAAGAAAGCTTTACTAATAATACAGTCTCTGTTGTAATTCCTGTGTTACTTTATTATGAAATTAACAACTTGTTGAAAACCGCAATAAAAATGTTTCGTATTAATGAGAATGACGCGATAAAGGTGTATAAGGCATTTTTAAAGCTCAATTTTGTTTCTTACTCGTCTGAGTTACTTCTGGAAAAAACATTAGAAACTGCCGTAAGATTTGATATTTCTTCTTATGATGCTTCATATGTTGCATTAGCGGAATATCTGCAGGTTACGTTTTTGACTGCAGACCAAAGATTACTTCAGAGAGTATCTAGTAAATTTGTCATAGATTTGAAAGAGTATACATAGTCTATAATTTGACCAATCTATGAGTCTTGAAAGGGATTTAAACTTCTATATTATTCCCAAGAGTGTTTTAATTGCCGAGGCGATGGAAGATTTTTGTGAAGCAACTGAGGCAACTATTCCTGAAATGGAAGATATACCTGAGGAATTACGTGCAGGTGTAATGGAGTCGATCCTTGCTGATCACGAGCAGATAAGGTTATTTGCAGAGGCTTCAGTTAGACATAGCTACCGGTTACCAGACGAAATTTTAGAAACAGATATTGTCGATCAAACAGAACGGGAACGAATAGCAGCTGTGGTACAACAAGCAGATTCTTTTTCTCAAGAAATAACATCAGGAATAGATATTGGTTGGGGAGGTGAACAACGCCCACCCGGTTACATTTACTTTCTATGGGATCATCCACTACCAGAAGCATCATGGTTTGGAACGCCGCTAGAAGGATGGTTGGGTAGTATACACGGCATGCGACCAGCCCATATGGTTAAAGGTTTTACTGGATTTCTTGATGCTGTTAATCATTTTGAGGATTATTGTAATCCTGGAAAAGGTTGTGACATGTTTATGCTGGGACGTGATGATGCTGGAACTCTAAAATCGTACTGGGTAAAGTACAAGGGAGAACATAGACCAAGAACTCCATGGGATTATATGCATAAAAACGATCTACCGATAATTCAAGACTTTGTTGGCAGAGTAGAAAGTAATATTGACTCTGCTAGAGCTGGACAAGTGAGAGTTAATTTTGACTGAATGTTTATAAGGATCAAGCGGTTCAAACACTCAAAAGGGATAAATTAAATGAGGCTGATGAAGTTATATGATAACGAGCTCATTGAATCTCACGATTAGCCCGATATATCAGGCTATTCGTGATTGTGACAAAGGTATAGTTCCCTTCGGTGACCCCAAGGGGAGTCGAACCCCTGATTTTCGGGATGAGAACCCGACGTCCTGGACCACTAGACGATGGGGCCTTTTTAGCATATAGCTTATAGCTATGGCTAATAGCTATTTTACCAAAATTTGATCTTCACAGCCAATTACCTACATATTGAACAAAACTTTAAGGAAAATTGTATAATTTTCTTGTGAAGGACGTTTTTCTCTCTGTTGTGATTCCCTCCTACGACGAGATGGCGAACCTGCGCAAGGGAGTCTTGGATCATGTAAAGTCATTTCTTGACAAGCAAAAGTATCCATACGAGGTGATTGTCGTTGATGATGGGTCCAAAGATGGCAGTGCGGAGTTTATTGAAGATTTCTGCGGAGAAAATAAGACGTTCACGCTTATTAAAAATTCTCACATGGGCAAAGCCGGAGCTGTAACGACTGGAGTTTTAAAGGCGAGGGGGAAGTATATCCTTTTTACCGATATGGACCAGGCGACGCCAATTGACGAGGTAAAGAAGCTACTTTCTTTTTTCAACGAGAATTTTGATATCGTCATTGGCTCCCGCAATTCCCATAGAAGAGGAGCTCCCTGGACAAGGGTGCTAATGGCTCGATCTATGATGCTTCTTCGGAGTGTAATTGTTGGTATCGCAGGTATTTCAGATACTCAGTGTGGGTTTAAGATGTTTAAAAGAGAAGTAGCCCGTACGCTTTTTTCAAAACTCCAATCACTTCACCATGGATTTACTACGGTGAGTGGTTCAAGCGTTTCAGCCGGATTTGATGTCGAGCTTCTGTTTCTTGCTCAGAAAATGGGATATTCTATCAAAGAAGTTCCCGTCTCCTGGCTCTATGTCGAGTCACGCCGGGTTAATCCTGTTGGTGATTCTATACGGGGAGTTGTTGATCTTTTCACGATAAAAGCCAATGATTTGTCAGGGAAATACCAATGAAACTGCAAATGGCGTATAGCAAATGGCATATGGTTTTAGCATTATTCCTTTATATTTTTTCTATCATTGCCCTCTTTTTCTACTCGTTTACGCAGATTGATTTGTCACTGACTATTACAAGGACTTCATTTTTTCAGCCTGTTCAGAGAGCATTTCAAGGTGTAGGTTATTTTAACAGGCCTCTTTCAACGGAATTGTATATTGGCATTATTGTCATGTTATTCCTCAGTTATATCCTCCTTTTCCGTCTAGCGAAGCAAAATGTGCTGCAGCGAAAAACGATTTGGATGCTCATTTTTTTCGCAAGCGGGCTCCTTCTTTTCTCCTACAATGCGTTTTCGTATGACTTGTTTAATTACATTTTTGACGCAAAGATTATCACGCACTACAACGAAAACCCCTATCTTAAAAAAGCGCTTGATTTTCCCGCAGACCCCATGCTCTCTTTTATGCGTTGGACGCATAGAGTCTATCCATATGGTCCGACGTGGCTTGTATTTACAGTGCCACTGTCATTTCTCGGACTCAACTATTTTGTCGTAATGTTTTTTCTCTTCAAAGCCGCGATAATATCGAGTTTTATCGGTACCTCCTATTACATAGAAAAGATAGCAGAGAAGATTGTATCTCATACGGGGAAAACAGCACTTGTCTTTTTTGCCCTCAATCCGCTCGTTATCATCGAATCACTCGTTTCAGCGCACAATGATGTCGTGATGCTTTTCTTTGCGATGTTTTCCCTGTGGCTTCTGCTACAAAGCAGGGTAGTTCTCAGCAGTTTGTTGCTTCTTTTCTCAATCGGTATCAAATTTGCCACCGGATTACTGGTGCCTGTTTATCTCTATCTCTTTGTGAGACAAAGATCAGGCAAGTCGATCGATTTTGAGAAAGTGAGTTTGGTACTGTTCGGAGTTATGGTTCTTGCTATGATTCTTGCTACTGTCCGGACGAATTTCCAGCCGTGGTATTTTCTGTACGCTCTTCCATTTGCAGCATTATTGATTCGAAAAACGTATGTAGTTATAGGAGCTATGCTGTTTTCTTTCGGTGCACTTTTTCAATATGTGCCGTTTTTGTTTCTTGGCAACTATGACCCACCGGTGCCTGCTATTCTTCAGGCGATGTGGTTTACTTCATTTGTCGTAAGCATCCTCAGTGCCGGTTTTTTTCTCCTCAGGAAGAGTAGGTGAGTATGAGAAAGCAAATGCTTTTTCAACACAGATACCTACCAATCATTCTTTTTTTCAGCATAATCTTTTTCTATTTGTTCACTCGTTTTTTTAACCTCCTGAGTCTGCCGATTTTCAACGACGAAGCGATATATATCAGGTGGGCACAGATCATAACAGAGCATCCTCGGAGCCTTTTTATCTCACTCGTTGACGGGAAGCAGCCCCTCTTTATTTGGGTTGTTGCATTCTTTCTCAAAGTATTTGAAGATCCGCTTTTTGCCGGGAGAGTAGCAAGTATTTTTTTTGGATGTACCTCACTCATCGGTGTTTTTATTCTGACGAAGTTGTTATTTCACAAGGCAAGCGTGGCATTTTTTGCAGCGCTTCTGTACATACTTTTCCCTATGGCTCTTGTGTATGACAGGATGGCGCTTTATGAGAGCGCCATGACAGCGGCAACACTTTATAGCGTCATTGCACTTGTCCTTCTTGCAAGAAAGCCATCGCTTGGGCATTCGGTTTTGCTGGGCGTCGTTTGGGGGATTGGTGTTTTGATAAAATCAACCGGTTTTCTTACCATTGCTCTCTCTCTGCCAGTGTATTTCCTGCTTCTTCCTAAAACCGTGCACACCAGGCAGGAAATAATTAAGAACCTTCTGTATCTTGGTATCGCGTCTGTTATCGCCTTAGGATTCTACTCATTGCTCCGTTTCTCTGAGCATTTTTCGCAAATTGAGGCAAAAAATGCAGTGTTTGTCTATCATTTTTCAGAGCTTTTACCCTACGGTGCATTTCTGAAATGGCCTCATAATCTCGTACTGATGGGCAAATGGACTATCTCCTATCTGAGCCTTCCGCTCTTCTTTTTTTGCATGCTTTCATTCGCTAGTGAGAAAAGATATATCCGTGAGCGGCTGCTGCTCCTTCTTCTATTTCTCATCCCTTTTTTACTGCTTGGGTTGTTTGGGAGACTTCTTAACCCAAGATATCTATTGCCTGTGGTTATCGTTCTTATTCCCCTAGCCGGATTCGGAGTTGAGAAATGTTTGACATCTATAAGAGTGCGGATTCTTGGATTTGTTGCAGTAGCACTTCTCCTTTTTTGGCTACTACGCTTGGATTTTTTGATCCTGTCTGATTTTTCAAAAGCCCCTCTTCCTGATCGTGACCTCGTGCAGTACGCTAACGGATGGCCAGCTGGTTGGGGAATGAGAGAAATAATTGCATACTTACAGAGAGAAAGCGAGGATAAACAGATCGTAGTCTTCACAGAAGGACTCTATGGAAGCCTCCCGACGACAGTTTCACAGATATACCTCAGCAAGAGTCCGGCAGTCACGCTCATCGCATTTGATCCTAAAGACAGAGAGTTGTCAATCAGACTTTCCCAGGAAAAAACCAAGGGAGATGTGTTTGTGATCTTAAACCAACTCCAAACTCCCAAACCAAACTGGCCTGTGAGAAGGATTGCTTCCTACAGCAAAGGAGAGAGCAGCTGGAAAAGCAATCTCTATCTCGTTGAGTAGGATCAACAGTTTTTCCATGCTACAATAGGTTAGTATGCGGTCACTCCTTCAGAATGAGCGTGTAGTTGTTGGTGTCCTTGCTCTCCTCTATTTTTTTACGAGACTTGTAAACTTGACAATTCTCCCCATCTTTACAGACGAAGCTATCTACATTTACTGGTCAAAATATATTATTGATACACAGTCACATTGGTTTATTGCCCTCACTGACGGTAAGCCTCCTGTATTGACGTGGATTATCGGTATAGTACTCACGGTTTTTCCTAGAGACTGGTATCTTATTGCCGGCAGACTCCCCTCTATTATTTTTGGATTCCTGTCACTTCTGGGAACATATGCTGTTGCAAAACAACTCTTTCAATCTAAAAAAATCTCTTTTGTAGCAGCTGTATTTCTTATTTTCTCGCCTTTTATGTTGGTTTACGACAGACTGGCACTCTATGATGCGCAGCTTACAGCAATGCTCGTTGTCAGTGTGTATTTTTGTATCAGGACTGCAAAAACGCTCTCAATCAAATATGCTCTTTTGTGGGGATTTTTTTTAGGCCTCGCTTTTCTCTCAAAACCACCAGCTATTCTGTATCTTCTTATTACACCCGTGTGTTTTCTCGTACTTCTTCCCGCTCCGCGAGCAACGATCAAGAGAGAGTGGAGAAGAATCGCTTTGTCGCTTTTTCTTGTCGGTTTTATTAGTGAAGGAATGAATAACCTTCAGCGCATTTCTGGAGCGTATGCAGCGTTTCAGCTGAAAAATCAACAGTTCCAGCAACCGTTGTCTGAGCTTATCAAAAATCCCTTCTCGTTGCTTCCTGATAATCTTGTCGTGTTTGATTCATGGCTTCTCTCGTACTACACATTACCGTTATTTTTCTTTGTGCTGGTGAGTTTGTTTTTTACAGCGACTCGTAAGGTTCGTGAAGGCTTAGTATTATTTCTGTTGTGGGCCGGGCCGGTTTTTGCATTTGCGATAGCCGGTAGAGAAATCTTTCCGAGATATTTGCTATTTATTACTCCATTCGCGATGATAGCTGTTGCATACACATTGATGACGTTTTGGCAAAAGAGTATTCTGTCTCGGATACTTTTTGGGCTATTGACGATAGCCCTTCTATTGTTGCCGATTCGTTTCTGCTATTTACTCCTCACCAATCCTAAAGAAGCGCCTTTACCAACTGCAGATTTTAACCAGCTTGTTGCTGAGCATCCCTCAGGATATGGACTGGACAGAGTATTTTCATACATTAGGTCACAGGAGAAAAACGGAAAAGTGACAGTCGTTCCCCAAGGAACGTTTGGGCTCTACCCGTATGCATTTTATCTTGAGTTTTGGGGTAACCCAAATGTACGAATTCTCCCAAAATGGCCACTTGATCAGCTAGACGAGGAGGTATACCAGGCAAGACAGGATGGAAAAGTAGTGATTGTTCTCAAGGAGAAGAGTGGGATATTTCCAGCGCTTCAGGATTTGGTACTCATTGAGACAATTATCAAGCCAAAAAGTATAAAGTATCCGATTTATCTTCTGGAAGTGAAGTGAGTATGACTACCAAAAAAGCGCTTTTTTTCATTCTTCTCGTTTCTTTTCTGCCACTTTTGGCTTCACTCTCTTCGCCTTTCCTTGTTCATACGCATGATGGACTTGTCCACCTTCCGAGGATCGGGGCTTTTTTCAAGGCACTTCTTGACGGGCAGTTTCCGGTACGCTGGGCAGGGGATTTAAACCATGGATATGGCATGCCGCTTTTTATCTTTATTTACCATACTCCCTACCTCGTTGCATCAGTTTTTCTCTTACTTGGTACCGGTCTTGTTTGGGCCATGAAGCTCTCGTTTCTCGTCAGTTTTCTTCTCTCAGGAGTTTTTATGTTTCTTTTTGCTGATAGTTTCTTCAAGGATAAAAAAAAGGCGATTCTAGTCACTCTGCTTTATCAGTTTGCTCCGTTTCACCTCATCGACCTTACTATTCGGGGGAGTTTTGGAGAGGTATACACGTATGCGTTTCTACCACTTGTCCTCTATGCCGTAACGAAGTTTTTTCAGACGAAAAGGGTCGCATTTCTGATGCTTTCTACCATTGCGACAGCCCTCTTAGTAATCTCGCACAACTCAATTAGCCTCCTCTTTTTTGGAGCGATATGTTTATTTGCATTCATGTTTGCTTCGAGGAAGAAAGACGTATTGCTTGTAGTAATTTCCTTAGGAGTTGGGCTTTTACTCTCTGGCTACTACTGGATACCAGCACTCCTTGAGCATAAATATACCTATGGAGATTTATTTATGCGGGAACTTTTTAAAGAGCATTTTCCTCCTCTTTGGAAGTTGTTTACTCCCAACTTATTCGACATGAAGGTTCTGCAGTTTGACAACCTCTCACTTCAGTTTGGAATATTCCAGACTATTGCAGCTATTCTTGCAGTGATTTATTTTTTCAGAAAGAAAATTGATAAACCAGAAAGAAGATTATTTCTCTACTCGTTTGCCCTCATTTTCTTCTCGTTATTTTTCATGAGTCAGCTGTCGTTTCCTCTTTGGGAAAATATCTCGTTTCTTCGTCAGTTTCAGTTCCCATGGCGATTTCTTTCCTTGATCGTTTTTGCAACTGCCTTGCTTGGAGCGTATGTTCTTGAGTATCTCAAGAAATTTTTCTGGATCCTGGCCATCATTATCATCATTTCGTCAATATCATACTGGTTCCCGAAGGAAGGTTACGACAAAATCGATGAGCAGTATTACTGGAATTTTCCACTCAATACAACCTACTACGGAGAGACAGACGTTATTTGGTCTGCAGGTCCGGCAAAGTCATACCCTAAAAACCGAGTTGCGATCATTGAAGGCGAGGGTGAGATACAGAACCTTTCGAAAAAATCTAACCGCCAGATATTTTCACTTCGCGGGAATACAGACGTATCTGTCGTGAGTAATACCCAATATTTTCCCGGCTGGCGAGTCTACGTAGACAATGCATCTATACCCATCGAATTTCAGAATCAAAATTACAGGGGACTTATCACGTTTACGGCTCCTAAAGGTAATCATGCAGTAAGGATACAATTTGAGGAAAGTAAAATCAGGTTGGCGGCAGACCTTATTTCGATAGTGGCAGCGATCGTTGCAGCCGCAACACTCTTTTTCTTCAGAAAAAAAACAGTATGAATCGATTTCTTCCATTTTTCTTCCTCACAAGTATTTGTCTTATTTTTTTCTACCAATCTGTTTTTTTTGGTAAAGTTCCGTTCCCAGGCGATATGCTTATCGCGCAATACGTTCCCTGGAAGTATGAGTCATTTCTCGGATTTAACCCAGGGAGTTACCCACATAAGGCGCAGTATTTTGATGTCCTGCAACAGCTATACCCTTGGCGGACATTTGCAGTTTCACAAATTCAGGCAGGAAACTTTTCTTTGTGGAATCCCTACAATTTCTCAGGCATGCCGCTTTTTGCGAATATCCAATCAGCTGTCTTAAATCCTGCAAATATATTTTTTCTGCTTTTCCCATCTCCTCTTGCCTGGACAATAACAGTACTACTTCAATGTCTCCTTGCAAGCATTTTTCTCTATCTTTTCGCGAGAAGACTGTCTCTTTCAGTTTTCCCTTCACTCTTCTCAGCGATTGCATATAGCTACTCTCTCTTCATGACGGTTTTCTTAGAGTACAACACGATAGGCTATGTCCTAGCGCTTCTTCCCGCTGTATTCTATCTTCTTGAACTTTGCTTCCAGAAAAGGACATTTTTCAGGACCATTTTTTTAACAGTTTTTCTCGCACTCTTGTTTCTTGTTGGCCACCTTCAGCTGGCAGTTGTTGGTTTCGTATTTGCCTTAGTCTACGGCGTTTTTAGGGGAACATACGCTCTAAGAGAACAGAAACGAAATATCATTTTCATCATCGTTCCGTTTTTACTTTCGCTCGTACTTTCTTCAATCCAACTATTTCCTGCCGGTGAGCTACTCACACTCTCCGCAAGAGTTCCCCAGGAGTACGCATTTCTTGTCAGTAAACTCCTCATCCAGCCATGGCAACTTATTATGCTTATTATTCCGGATATTTTCGGCAACCCCGTGACGAGGAATTTTCTTCCGAATGAGACATACCCAACCAAAGCACTGAGTGTTGGTGTCGCGACATTACTTTTTGCACTTATTTCGCTAAGGCAGTGGAAAAAAGCCAGTAACGTGAGCTTTTTCGCATTATCAGCCGGCGTCGTATCGCTTTTTGTTACCTTGAATCCTTTCTCATCACTTTTTTATCGTCTAAACATTCCTCTTTTTTCTACAAGTTCACCATCAAATATGATTTTTCTTCTTGCTTTTTGCTTGAGTATTCTGTCAGGGTATGGAATGCAATTTTGGATAGAAAAACAGGGACTTAAAAAAATTACCATCGTTTTTTTAGGAATTATCATACTTTTCACAATCCTTTCATTCTCTCACAGAGCATTCATGCAAGAGAAAAATATCTTGTTTTCATCGGTATTTATTGTTACATCTGTAATGTTCTATCTCGTCGGGTCATACCGGCCTCAGTGGAAAACGTACGTAGCAATATTATTTATTGCACTTGTGAGTTTTGAACTCTTTTTTTTCTTTCAAAAGTTTAATCCGTTTGTCAGCCCAGAACTGATGTACCCTGAAACTGCCATCGTAGGAAAGCTTCGATCACTTACAGTTTCCGGTGAGAGAGTGTGGAGTTTCGGAAATGCTGCGCTTGAGCCAAACGTACAGACGTCACTTCGTCTATACTCGCCTGAAGGATATGACCCATTATATCCCTCGTATTATGGACAGCTTATCGCTTCCTCCCGGGACGGAGTTTTGCCAACAGGCTTTGACAGATTAACCCGATCCAATGCACAAATTGCTCCCCAAGCAAACGGAGAAACATCTCTGTCTCTTAATGACTACAGGCTCCGTATTCTTGATATACTTTCTGTAAAGTATATCCTTGACCGAGTGGAGAATGCTTCATCAGAGAAGACATTTCCAATAGAGAGATTTAAGCAGGCATACAACAAGAATGGATGGGTAATTTATGAGAACACAAAAGCTCGACCACGAGCATGGCTATCTGCGTCGTATGTTGTTACAAAAACACTAAAGGATTTTGAAACGACTTTTTTTAACCCTTCGTTTCCATATAATAACAAAGTGACACTCTCTGAAGATTCATCGAAGACTCTGACATTGAAACAAGGAGATGTAAGCCAATTCATTGATCAACCAGACAAGCAACTCTATAAAACGACGACCGATGGAGATGGGCTGCTTGTTTTAGCACAAACGTACTATCCGGGGTGGCAAGTATTTATTGATGGAGAAAAAAGCAAGCTTTTTAGGGTAAATCATGCTCTCTCAGGTGTTTTTGTTCCTGAGGGCGAGCATGTTGTGGCCCTGTACTACTGGCCGCAGTCATTTGTTTTTGGTTTAGCCACTACTATAATAGGTATTGCAGCACTTTTGTTGTATTCATTCGTTGTAAGAAGTAAGTAGCATGCAGAAACGGATAATCTTGATTTTGATCATAACATTTCTTATAGGTTTTTTACTCCGATTTTATGCGTTGGGGGAAATCCCTAATGGAATGTATCAGGATGAAACAGCTATTGGGTACAATGCTTACTCAATTCTGCAAACTGGCAAGGATGAGTACGGGGAGTTTCTGCCGGTGTATTTTAAGTCATTTGGGGATTATAAGCTGCCAGTTTATATCTACAGTACTGTGCTTTCTGTAGCTGTTTTTGGACTAACAAATTTTGCCGTCCGTTTCCCATCGGCACTATTTGGTTTTCTGACACTTCTCGTTTTTTTCCCGTTTATGAAGGTTGTAACAAAGAATACAACCTACGCGTTGCTTGCAACAATTCTTTTAGCGGTAACACCATGGCATTTGCACTACAACAGGGCGACGTTTGAAATAAGCATTAGCTTGTTTCTTTACATCACTGGTTCATTTCTCCTGTCGAAAGGCTTGCGAGAAAACAAGGTATATCTTTTTCTTTTAGGGACACTGCTTTTTGGCATCAATATTTATACCTATAACCTCACACGCATCCTATCTCCCTTGCTGTACATAATCATTCTTATGCTTGAAAGGAAGCATGCAAAAAGAGTTTCGAAGTCTACTTTGGGAGCGACATTTTTTGTTGGGGTACTCCTACTACTTCCGCTTATTGTGACAATTTTTACAGCCGGAGGGGCTCAATCAGCAAGCGGAACTCTCATCTGGTCAAGTGCACCAGTGCAGGCGCAGTTATTGGAGTTTCGCAGCTACATTTTGTACATGCCTTCACTTGTCCAAAAGCTTTTTTTCAGTCTTCCGCTCCTGACAGTATGGCAGTTTTTTGTCAATGCCGCCTCGTATCTTTCAGCCTCGTTTTTCTTCTTAACAGGTTCACCGCATGGTAATCATGGAATAGGAACCGTTGGTCAGTTTTACCTTTTCATGCTACCTTTTTTCTTTATTGGATTCTTTGCTGCTTTGCAGAGAAGACTTGAGGGAGCGGTCTTTTTCCTTATCACAGGAGCGGCGGTAGTTACTGTAGCTAGTTTGACAAGAGAATCGCCTCATGCAACAAGGAGCTTTCTTCTCATCCCGAGCTTTCTTTACTTCATTTCAGTCGGGTTTTGGGAGTCGTACCATTTTGTTCTTCGCATAAGGAATAGTATTGCAAGAAATGGCGTTTTTGTACTAGGTGGATTTTTTATCGCGTTTAATATTCTCTACTACCTCGTCTCGTACTATGTTCGCTTTCCGGTTGCCTACGCTCCAATGTGGAGAAGTGAGGACAAGAAACTCGCAGCTTTTATTAAAGAGAACGAAAGAGATTACAAAAAGATCATTATTGATGAGTCGACGGGTTTTCTCTACACATCACTTCTTTATTATCTTCGCTATCCTCCTCAGGAGTTTCAACGAAGTGTTGTGAGAGCTCCAGACGATTCAGAAGGATTTAGCAAAGTGCGCTCATTTGGAAAATTTGTTTTTAAAGATGTTGATTGGGTAAAGGACATGAAGCAATACGATATCCTTATTATCAGCACAAGAAAACAGCTGCCTGGAGGAGTACAGGTTCTTGCTGAATTCTTATATCCTAAGCGTCCGGTTGTTTTATCGGTCGGGCAAGACATTGTACAATTTCCCGTAGAGGACCCTGCATATGTGGTTTTCGCAACAAACGAAAAACAATAATATTCGAATACTTTTTATACTCGCTATCCTTGCAGTATTGTTACTTCCGATTCTTCTACCGCTTTCAAGGAACGGTTTTTTCGTTTCTGATGATGGTGAGTGGATGATCATAAGGCTTAGCGCGTTTTATGAGGTGCTTCGTGATGGACAGGTCCCTGCGAGGTTTTTGCAGCGTTTAAACCAGGGATTCGGATATCCTGTTGCTAATTTTCTCTATCCTGGATTTTTGTACCTTGGGGTTCCCATCCACGTTCTTGGTTTCTCTTTTACTAGCTCGATAAAGATTCTGATGGCAGGGAGTTTTCTCGCATCCTCGTATTTTATGTTCTTTTGGCTAAGAAAATTTTTTAATGACGTTTCTTCTCTTGTCGGCTCACTTTTTTACTCATACGCACCCTACCACGTGTATGACCTTTACACACGGGGGTCTGTAGGTGAGCTGCTTGCCTTGGCAATCCTGCCATTTATCTTGTGGCAACTGGAACGAAGAAGTGCTTTTTTGGCAATGCTTGGGATAGGGTTACTTTTGATATCACACAACACGCTTGCAATCTTTTTTTTGGGAGTTCTTGTTCTCGTCTCTATTCTGGATATTTGTGTAGCAAAGGATAGAAAAGAGGCTCTTTTATGGTATCTGCCTGTTTTTATAATTGGGACAGGATTAGCAGCTTTTTTTTGGGTCCCAGCGCTCTTTGATCTCCAATTTACCATTTTTAGCGAAACAGAAATAGGAAATTGGCGTGAGTATTTTAGCGATCTTCGTCTTGTTGGCATGCAAACCTACCTCATATTTACTGCCTCACTTGCAGTTTTCTTTTTACACCGCGTCAGACCGTCAAAACACAGATTAACCCTCCTATTGCTATTTGTCGGGTTAGTTTCGACATTTCTCGCGACTCCGATGAGCGCTTTCTTGTGGGAGATTCTCCCAGTCTCATTTGTGCAGTTTCCTTTCCGCTTTCTCTCAGTGTCGATCGTATCCGCTTCGTTTCTTATCGCATTCCTATTTTCTGTCTTTAAGAAAACAGAGCAAGTTATTGGTGGGGTTCTTGTGGTTTTACTTGCTACTTTTTCACTTTGGCCTGTCCTGACTGGCATACAGTATATCGACAAGCCGGACTCGTATTACTCCACAAATCTTGACACCACAACGGTCCATCAGGAATATATGCCGCGGTGGGTCAAAGAAATTCCAGAAAAATGGGAGAATAAAAAAGTAGTTACCTATCAAGGGAAGGTAGACGAGATCGCTACAACTGCCAATTCGATCTCATTTCAATCAAATGGAAGCGGAGAATATGTCATACAGAAGGTCTATTTTCCCGGATGGCACGCGACAATTGATGGGAGAAGTATTCCTATCTCCTACGAGAATCCTAAAGGGTTAATCAGTCTAATGTTACCAGAAGGAAGTCATAGAGTTGAATTACGTTTTTCGGAAACTCCTCTTCATCTTGTAAGTGATGTTATTAGTGTTTTTAGTCTGGCAATTGTTCTTACAATCGGTATTCGTCGACTAGGTTTTCCTTTGAATATTCCTTAAGAAGAACTATGCTACGTCGAATAAAGTCTTATTTTGGTCTTATTGTAATTCTTCTCCTTTCGTATTGGACGATTGCCCCTCTGTTGATTCCTGGTTTTTTCCCAATGCATGATGACACGCAAGTGGCGAGGGTACAGCAGATGGCGAAAGCGATTTCTGACGGGATGTTTCCAGTCCGATGGGTACCCGATTTGGGGTACGGGTACGGGTACCCGATTTTTACGTTTTACGGACCCTTGGCCTACTATATCGGCGTTTTATTCATGTTTATAGGTGCAGATGCGCTCATCGCAACAAAACTCATGATCATCACGGGGATTCTTCTGAGCGGTATTGGCATGTATTATCTTGCCAGGATTTTTTGGGGTAGTTATGGAGCTGTTATTGCTGCTCTCTTATATGTTTATGCTCCATACCATGCTGTCAATATCTACGTAAGGGGTGCTGTTGGCGAATTATTTGGGTATGCATGGATCCCTTTTGTTTTTTACGCACTGATAAAAGCGCACAGGGAAGAGAAGTTTCGTTATACAGTTATCGCAGCGGTATCTTACGCTGCGCTGATAACATCCCACAACCTTACAGGATTAATGGTCACACCGTTCGTGATTGTCGTATTGTTATTCCTTACTGTCTTTTCACCTTCAAGCAATAAAAAGGCTCGATATTATTTCCTGCAATTTGGCATAGTCCTTGGTCTACTGATTAGTGCATTTTATTGGGTTCCGGCTCTCTTAGAAATGGACTATACTAATGTGATTTCTCAGGTTGGCGGTGCAGCAGATTTCCGCGAGCATTTTATTTGTCTATCTCAGCTATGGGAGAGCCAGTGGGGTTTTGGTGGTTCCGCAAGAGGCTGTATAGACGGATTATCATTCCGTTTGGGGAAAATCCACATTCTCCTTTCCATTGCGTCAATTCTCATTTTTCTTCTCACCTTGAGAAAAAAAAGTCAGGAATTGGCTATAGCAGTTGCAGTTGGAGTGATTTTTCTTCTGACTTCCCTTTTCTTAAGTCTTGATTACGCAAAGCCGCTTTGGAAGGCGGTTCCTGTATTTTCTTTTATCCAGTACCCGTGGAGATTTTTGATATTAATGTCGTTTTTCTCATCGTTTCTTGGCGGTGCTGTGGTGTGGTATATTGTCAATCTTCCCTTTGTGAAGACAAAGCAGTTTATCCAAACGCTTTTTGCGTTAACCGTTTCGGTTGGGATCGTCTTTTTCTATGCACGAACTTTTTCCCCACAGATAGTATTTCCAAGAAGTGCAAGTGACTACACGAGTATTATTGCTCTCCGCTGGTACACGTCGCGTATATCAGACGAATATCTCCCAAAAGGATTCAGTAAGCCGTATTCTTCCCAGGATGTTTCGAGAGAAACCTTTTCTGTCGTTTCTGGTAGAGCGGTGATAGGGAAGACGGGAGAAAAGACTCAGAAAAAGAGCGCCGTGATTGAAGGGCAAACTGCCTCGACGGTTCATGTCAGTCTCGCCTATTTTCCCGCTTGGAAAGCTTATATTGACGGAAAAGAAACACCTATCGATATTGAAAAGAATGGCATGAGTGTTGTTATCCCAAAAGGAGAGCATACGCTTATTTTTGAGTACAAAAGTACGGATATTGAGAAGATCGCCAATACCTCTTCTTTGATTGGTATCATAGGCCTTGTAGCTGGTATAATATTCTTTACGCGAAAGCGGATATTCTGATGAATAAACTTGACGAATTGTCAATATTTTTTCCTTTTTGGAATGAGGAGCGAAATATCGAAGAGGTTGTGCGTAGAGCGATTCCAGTAGCTTCGCAAGTTGCGAAGAAATGGGAGATTATCATGGTCGATGACGGTTCTTCTGATAAGACGCTTGAGATTGCAAAGAGGCTTGAGGCAGAAAATAACCACCTTCTAACCGTAAGCCTTCATCCAAACCGCGGTTACGGGGCTGCTCTCAAGGCAGGGTTTGAGCATGCAAAATATTCATACATCGTGTTTACCGACGGGGATTTGCAGTTTGACTTCTCAGAGGTGACGCGTTTTGTCGAAAGAATTGATGAGGCAGATATCGTGATTGGTTTTCGTCAGCATCGTCAGGACAACTTTATGCGCCATCTCTTAATGCTACTTCTAAAGATTTGGGATTATATGTTTTTCCAATTTTACTATCGGGATATAGACTGTGGGTTTAAGATGTTTCGTCGGGAAGCTCTTGAACAAATCATGCCGCTTCGTTCCGAGGGAGCAATGATAACGACGGAGATTTTGGCAAAAGCAAAAGCAAAGAAGCTTACTGTCAAGCAGGTCGGCGTGACACACTATCCGAGGAAATTTGGCGACCAGAGTGGAGGGAATCTTTCCGTAATCATTCGTGCGATGCTTGAAACACTTATTCTTTTTTGGGATATTAAAAATCGTCGGTTCTAAATCGGTTTCTTCCTTGTCGATTTGTGATAGTTGCAAAGATTTCGCAACTTTCTTGAATACAGAAAATTATGCAGGAGCTCGATATTGCCACTATCACCAAAAGGTCAATTCATGGTGTTTTAGCTTTGGTTTCGAGGACGTTTCTCATACAGCTCATCGGTCAAATTGTAACCTTCCTTCTTACCGTCTACCTATCGCCGAGTGACTATGGCATTTTTTTTCTGGTCTCAACAGTCATTGTCTTTTTTTCCTACTTTTCCGATATCGGTCTTGCGGCTGCATTGATTCAGAAAAAAGAAGCTATCACGACTGAGGATTTGCGTACCACGTTTACGATCCAACAGACACTAGTGTTCATTGTCATCATCATAGGATTTTTGTTGACGGATACGATCCGAATTTTGTATGACCTGGATAGTAAAGGCGTTTTTCTCTACTACTCACTCTTAATCGCGTTTTTTCTCTCTTCTCTCAAAACGATCCCGTCAATTCTTCTTGAACGTCAGCTTGATTTCAAAAAACTTGTCATTCCTGAGATTGTTGAGACATTGCTGTTTAATATGACCATTCTCGTGCTGGCGATCAAAGGATTTGGCGTAACAAGTTTTGCCGTAGCCGTTTTGGCAAGAGGATTTGCAGGAACAATTGCAATGTATATCATAAAGCCCTGGGCTGTGAGTTTCGGCTTCTCAAGAACTGTCGCGAAGGGTCTTTTATCATTTGGCGTTCCTTTTCAGGCAAATAGCCTTCTTGCGTTAGTCAAAGACCAGTTGCTGGTTTTGTATCTGGGGACTGTGTTGACAAAACCGATGCTTGGGTACATAGGTTTTGCGCAGAAGTGGTCGTTCATGCCGCTTCGGCTTGTGATGGATAACATCATAAGGATTACCTTTCCCGCCTTCTCCCGTATGTCTGATGAGAAAGCACATTTGGGCAAAGCAATCGAAAAATCCATTTTTGCGGTAGTATTTTTTATCTTTCCAGTGACAGCAGGAATGGTGCTATTGATGCCGTACTTATTTCAGCTTATTCCTCAATACCAGAAGTGGGAACCTGCAATGCTCTCCCTTTTGTTTTTTGGGATTAACGCAGCCCTCTCTTCAATCTCAACACCGCTTACGAACGCGCTTAACGCAATAGGGAAAATAAAAATTACGCTGTACCTTATGGTTTTTTGGACTGTTTCAACGTGGGTCCTCACGCCTCTTTTTATTTTTCTCTTGGGATTTACCGGTGTTTCTGTGGCGTCGGCTCTGATTGCTTCCTCTGTTATCCTCGTGGTATGGTTAACAGGAAGATATATTCCGCTCAAGCTATCAGGTACTGTTCTTAGGCCACTGATTGCTACGATTGTCATGGGTGCCTTGGTATGGAGTATTAGCCCATTCATCATACACAGTATCTATACCTTTTTGCTAGTTATCCTCATAGGAGGTATGCTGTATGTAGGAGTGATGCTTTTGCTTGCGAGAAAACAGCTTATCGCTGATATTGCTATGGTTAGGTTGCAGCTTAGGAGTTGATATGGACAGACTGTCAGTTGTTATTTCAGCATATAATGAGGAAGAGAGGCTTCCAGCCTGCCTACACTCAGTCTCTTTTGCCGATGAGATCATTGTTATCGACAATGAGTCTTCTGATAGAACAGCTGCGATCGCCAAAAGGTCTAAAGCAAAAGTGTACACGAGGCCAAATAATCTCATGCTCAACATGAGTAAAAATTTCGGTTTCTCCAAGGCTACTGGTGACTGGATATTAAATCTTGACGCCGATGAACAAGTTACTCCGGATTTGGAGACTGAAATAAAGGGTGTGCTAGCAAATCCTCCAAAAGATATAGTGGGATTTGCGATTCCTAGGAAAAACATTATTTTTGGAAAATGGATGCAACATACAGGATGGTATCCAGACTACCAGCTCAGATTTTTTAGAAAAGGCAAGGGAAAATTTGCCGAGCAACACGTTCATGAACAAATCGCTGTTGAAGGGAGAGTAGATTGTTTAGACCATGCGCTTTTGCATGAAAATTATCAGTCTGTCCATCAATTCCTGCATAAGCTTTTTACCATCTATGCCCAAAATGAGGCAGAGAATATTCTGCGGCAGGAGACGGGCAATGAGGAAAAAGCAGGCTTATGGTCACCGTATACATTTCGTTGGCAAGATGCAGTAACAGCATCTTTCAGGGAGTTTGCCCAGCGATTTTATGTCCAGAAAGGGTACAAAGACGGAGTGCATGGTTTGATGTTGTCTATACTTATGGCTTTTTATCATTTTGTCGTTTACACATACGTGTGGGAGAAAGAGAAATTCGTTGACGAAAATAGGAGTGTGCTGAAAGACAGCGCGGACTTTGAGATACAAAAAGAATTGCGGTATTGGAAACTAACAGCTGATATTGAGGAAGAACAAAACGGATTGAAGAAAAATTACCTCAGGCTAAAACGGAGGGTATCGTAAATTTCTCTCATGTATGAACGGAAAAAATCATTGGATCTGGAGATTTGTTTTATTCGCTTTCTTCGGATTTACTCTCGTAAATCTCATGTTTCTCAACGTAGTTGTCCTAAAAGATAAGCAAAATGCTGGGCCAATGCAGGTTGTTGGGTCGATGCAAAATAGTGATGATAGCTTCTGTGATACCGACTCATGTGTTCCCGCAATTTATGACGCAATACAGCAGGCAACTTCTTCACAGCAAATTCGAACACAGCCTATTCTTACAGGTCAATCAGCAGCCTCAGGGCAGACACAGGAGTATTATATTGCCTTAGGTACGGGGACAAACTCAACAAGCGATTGGCAGGACGTCGGCGGAGCAGCTGCATATGTCGATAGCACGACATATGGTGCAATTCAGACCGTTACGTTTGAGGCTTCAGCATATATTCCGACAGGGAATCAAACAGCATACATCAGGCTTTTTAATAAAACAGCCAAACATCCAGTTTGGTTTTCAGATGTAGCTCTCCAAGGTGGACAAGCTCAATTTTTGATTTCATCTCCAATCACACTGGATCCTGGTAACAACCTTTATCAAGTTCAAATGATGACGCAACTGCAGTATTCAGTTGTTCTCACGCAATCGAGAATACATATTATTTCAAGCAACTAACTATGAAGATAGCATTTGTTGTACTTCATTATAGAGGTGTGGACAGTACGAAGGCATGTATACATTCGCTTTGTGGGATGACAGCGGTGAAAAATGTCGAAGTGGATGTGTTTATTGTTGACAATAAATCACCCGAACCGTTTCCTGAAGGAAAAGTCCGATGTGATTTGGGCGAAGTGTACGTTGTCAGAAATAAAGGGAATTTCGGATACTCCGGCGGGATGAATAGCGGTATGACGCAAGCGTTGGCAAGAGACGCTGATTATATAGCGGTTGTTAATAACGATACTGTTTTTGATAAGAAATTTCTTCATGCAGTTGTTGAGGCGATTCGCATTGAGAAGAAGCCTGGGATTTTCGTTCCCAAAATATATTTCTACCCAGGAACTGAATACCATCACGACAGGTACAAAGAAAAAGAATGGGGAAAAGTGCTTTGGTATGCAGGAGGAAATATTGATTGGAAAAACGTACTCGCCTCACATCGCGGAGTAGATGAGGTAGATGCCGGACAATATGACGGGGAGGATAAGACGCTTTTTGCAACAGGGTGCTGCATCATTCTTCCAAAAGTTATTTTAGAAGAGATTGGTATGTTTGATGACAGGTACTATTTATACTTTGAAGATATTGATCTGAGCATGCGGGTAAAAAACGCAGGCTTTTTTGTTTATTTTGTCCCAAAAGCAGTTCTCTGGCATAAAAACGCACAGTCAGCAGGTGGACCTGGTTCAAATCTGCAGGAGTATTTTATCACTCGCAATAGATTGTTATTCGGTTTCACCTACGCACCAATAAGATCCCGTCTTGCGCTTATCCGCGAGAGTATCTCTGTTTTGCTACACGGACGTAAGTGGCAGAAAAAAGGAGTGATTGATTTTTACCTCAGTCGGCTGAATAAAGGCACATTTCCGCTGATGTCATAATCAACAGATGGTATCAATTTCTGCTGTAATCATTACAAAAAATGAAGAGAGTATGATTGAAGATGCAATTCGATCAGTCTCTTTTTGTGATGAGATTATCATAATCGATAACGGATCGACAGATAGAACGGTCCCTATTGCAAGAAAGCATAAGGCACAGGTATACGAGTACGCCTCAGACGATTTTTCTAAGTCAAGAAACATGGGTCTTAGAAAAGCGAAAGGGGACTGGGTACTGTATATTGACGCAGATGAGCGAGTGACAAAAGAGCTTATGGTGCACATAAAAACTGTAATCGCTAATCCTCAGGCAAAAGCAGCATATAGAATAAAACGAAAAAATTATTATTTTTTACGCTTCGAATGGCCGACAGTTGAGAAATTGGAGCGATTTTTCAAACGGGTCAAATTGCGCCTTTGGTATGGGAGGTTGCATGAAAGCGTAGTGGTCGATGGAGAGATTGGCGAACTTGATGGGTTTCTCGTGCACTATACACATAGATCCTTGAGCGATATGGTAAACAAAACCCTCATGTGGTCTCGTACTGAAGCACAACTTCGTTTGGCTGCAAATCATCCAAAAGTTGTCTGGTGGCGTTTTCCAAGGGTCATGCTGTCTGCATTCTATGATTCATACGTTAAACAAAGAGGGTGGAAAATAGGAACTCCTGGGTTAGTTGAGAGCATGTATCAGGCATTTAGTGCATTTGTAACTTATGCACAGTTGTGGGAGATGCAGCAAGAACGTAAAACTCAATCCTTCGACTTCGCTCAGGACAAGCATGCAAAACTCAAAACTACAAATAAAAGTTAAAAAGTTTTTTCGTTTGTCTCTGCCATGGTTGCTTATTGTATTCGTCTGGCTTTTGTTTGCGAGCCCTTATTTTTTTCAAGGAAAAGTACCTTTTCCATCAACCTATCAGGTGAATCATTTTCATCCATGGAGTCTTTTCCAAAAGTATTGGGGGCCTGTCAAAAATGGAGCAATGCCTGATATTATTGATCAGATCTATCCCTGGAGACATTTTTCTATTCAGGAATGGAAAAAAGGGAGAGTTCCCTGGTGGAACCCAAATAGCTTTTCAGGGAACCCGCACCTCGCAAATTTCCAGTCCGCTGCGTTTTCCCCAATAAACGCACTCTTTTTTATCCTGCCTTTTCTTGATGCGTGGAGCCTGATGGTGCTTCTTCAGCCTTTTATTGCTGGAGTTGGGACGTATCTCCTCCTACGAAGATACAAAGTAAGTGAGGTAGGGTCACTCATCGGAAGCATTGCCTGGATGTTTAGTGGGTTTATCGTCGTCTGGATGGCGTATGGGACACTGTCGATGGCCATTTGTATTTTACCCCTCGTTATGCTTTGTTTAGAAAATGTATTTACTTCTGGAAAGCTGCGATGGGGAGTTGCCGGGTCGTTTCTTCTGGCCTTCTCGTTTTTTTCCGGTCATTTTCAGACAAGCTTGTACATTCTTCTCGTAAGTATCGGTTATTGTATCTTCTATTTTTTCTTACGAAAAGACAGAAGGAGAGTGTTTTTTGCGATTTTGTGGATAGGCGTAGGTTTAGGTATATCCTCAATGCAACTTCTTCCCGCAGTACAATTGTATAATCTCTCACCGCGAAGTGATATATTTCTCTACTCGGGCGGGATTCCAATCCACTATCTCGTAACACTTTTTGCTCCTGATTTCTATGGCAATCCTGTCACTAGAAACGACTGGTTTGGTTACTACGCCGAATGGTCAAGTTTTATTGGCATCGTTCCACTATTCCTCGCTTTTTTTACTCTGGCGAGGAAGCAGGAAAAAGAGGTACGGTTTTTCCAACTGTCAGTGCTCATTTCGTTACTCTTTACCGTTGAATCTCCATTGCAAAAAATTGTTGGAAGCTTGCAAATTCCTGTTCTTTCCACGAGTGCGCCGTCTCGTTTAATAGTTATTGCAAGCTTCTCGCTTTGTGTGCTGGCTGGATTTGGGTATGATGTTTTTCGAGAGAAGATACAGAGGTCACTAAAATACACTATTCCTTACATTATTTTTTTCCTCGTTTTTCTTGCGAGCGTGTGGACTGTCTTGCTCATCGGTGTTGCTTTCTCTCCGGAGCATCTACAAATTGCCAAGAAAAATTTCCTTCTTCCAACAGGACTACTTACGTGCATAGTCGGATTGACGTTTGGTAGCTATTTACTCCGGAATAAGAAAAAATTTGTGCAATATGTACTGATCATTCCGCTCCTTCTTGTCAGTGTTGATAGTCTTCGGTTCGCTATAAAATGGATGCCGTTTGACCCGCGTGATCTCGTATTTCCGTCAGTTCCGGTCATCTCTGCAATGCAGAGAGAAATTGGGAATGGCAGAGTATACGGCAATATAGGAGCCCAAGTAGCGACCTACTACAACCTTCCTATTATTGAAGGGTATGATCCTTTGTATATTGACCGCTATGGTGAATTTATTCGCTCAAGTGCGACAGGTGAATTTTTGCCCTCTGAACGATCAGTTGTAAAAATTAGCAATAACGGAAAATACCTTAAGCGCGTGCTAAACCTCTTGGGTGTGAATCTTATATACCATCCAAATGCAGACACAAATCAGTCCTGGGCATTTGCTGTTTGGGAGGATAAAGATTATAAGGTCATCTATACTGATGACTTATTCACGTTGTATAACAATCCCAACTCTCTTTTTCGCCCAAGCCTCTACTATACGTATGAAGTGATACCTGATGGACGTAAGCTTCTCTCCCGTTTTTATACTGAATCGTTTGACTATAGAAACACTCTTCTGCTTGAAGAAGACCCTGGAATAAAGATGGAGAGACCAGAGAAAAACGGTCATGTAACAGTCGTTTCTGAAACGCCGACATCGCTTCGCTACAGCGTTGAAACCAGCGAAAAGGCTTTGCTTTTCTTGTCTGACAATTATTATCCTGGCTGGAAAGCAAAGGTAAACGGAAAAGAAGTAAAAATATTCCGCGCAGATTATACTTTTCGCGCCGTAGTTGTTCCAAAAGGGGAGTCAATCGTTGAGTTTTTTTATAGTCCATCCTTGCTCAACATAGTTTTATAATATTGGATATCATGATTTAAATCATGATATCAAGGTTGACATTTCTCACATATCATTTAAATCTTTATAATATCTAAGCTCACGCAGATCAAAATTATTTCGCTTCTCGGTTTTCGTTTCTCCATCAGTCTTCCATCCGTGTTTCTCATAGAAATTTCTTCCACTGCGATTGGTATCGAGTACCCAGAGTGTTGCCTGGGAGAAGGCAAAACTTTTTAGCTCCCCCAAGCCCTTTTTTAAGAGCTTTGTGCCAATTCCCTTTCTCATAAGTTGTGAGTCAATATAAATAGAGTATACTTCACCAGTTCTTTCATTTGCGTCTTTATCTCTACTTGTACCGACAGCGCAGAATCCAACAATTGATCCATTGAACTCTGCAACAAACTGCTGTGTTTTAGGAGGTTTAGTCTTGAGAATTTCACTCCACATCTGCATGCGCTCTTCAATGCTTAGAGAGTTGAGATTCTCTTGAGGCATAAGGCCTTGGTAGGCGTATTGCCATGTCTTAACGTGTACAGTTGCAATGCCCTTTGCATCTTGTCGAGTTGCTTCCCTTATTACTATGTTCTCCATATTTAATATTAATTATTGCACATTTCGTTCTCTTGTTATAGAATATGTCTAATGCAAAGAATTATCCGAAATAATAATCTTCTTCTTACCTCCCAACGGGAGGCGGGTAATTCTATGGTGTAAACGCACTATTAGATTACACGAAACCTCCCAAATGGGAGGTTTTTTTGTGGTTGACCCGCCTTCGTCAAGACTACGGCGGGTAAAGAAAGGAGGTGGTCATATGTCAGATAGGTTTGAGCAAGATAGTCATAGTAGACATGAATTTGCGGTATTTGGTCCTGAGTGGGAAGCATGGGTGATGTCAGAAGATTCCGATGTAAAGCAGCGAGAAGTTGGAACAGTCGACATCCCATATGGAGCAAATTGGATAGGAAGTGTCTCTTACGTGGAGGGATCAATCGGAGATATCATGGCGAGATCTATGGTAAGAGGCGTGGAATACGCTGTTGGTAAAAGTATTGCTGTAGTTGAATTTGGTATTCAAAAAGCGAAAGCAGGAATAGCTGCTGTGCGAGGGGTCGGGCAATAAAAAAATACGCCAAAGAGAGGAGGTGATTTTTATTGAAATGTTAAATAAAGCAAATATTGGAGAAGATGCAACAAGAATTGATCCACTGCAGCAAATTATTAAGGATTTTCAGATCGAAGATTCATTAGCTCAAGCAATGAGTAGGTGGAGCGTGACGTTGTTTGAACGGGATTGCACAGAAAACTACTTCAAAAGCATGAGGGATTTTGGTGGTTACTATGATATGTCTCGAATTGATAGATATTTTGCTCCACTGAACCAGATATATGGAACAGTTGGGAGATTACAGGTCGAGAGGATAATTGCCAAGCAGGAACGGCGAGAGATAAAGCAATCTGAGATGGAGCGTGCGAAAGAAGGATTTTCAGTTGCTGCAGGTTTGATTGGAGTAAACGTTGAAGAATTTGAGTCAGATGAAAAAGATACTAATGTTTTATACGTAGCTTCGTTGAAGCGAATAGATCAACAATATATGATAACGTTGGCAGTAAATGTCCCGACAATCGTCAGAGTCATCGAGGAAATCGAAAAAAGATCTTCTCCAAAATAAAACTCTGAATGAGTATAAAACCGAATTGGTTAGGAGTGATGGGGTTTTTCCCAAAAGCGGAGCTCGTGGAGTTGTAATCGCTTCTTTGCAAAACGGAAGAGATAAATAATCTCAAGTATTCCAGCAGTATTTACCACAAGAAGAACAATAAACCAATTTCTCTGATCATACTTCGAAGCTCGCCACAAAGCGATTCCTTTCCAGAGGAGTGACCAGGCAAAAAGAACGATAAATACTGGCGAATTAGGTGTAACAAATGCGTCCATCATTTTGAGTATACTCACTCTTAAGAGACTATGCAAGGCAGGACATGCTACAATAATATAGTGAAAATAGGCTTGTATGATCCATATTTAGACACCTTGGGGGGAGGAGAGCGGTACATTTTTACTATAGCATCTTGTTTGCAGGACTCACACCATGTCATGCTCTTTTGGGATGATAAATCGATACTCGATCAAGCAAAGAAGCGATTCAATATCCGCATGGACAATGTGCAATTAGCAGGAAATATTTTCTCACGAAAGGTAAGTTTGCTTGAGAAGCTCCGTGTATCATCTAGCTTTGACGTTATCTTTTACATAAGCGATGGAAGTGTGCCATCTCTTTTATCAAAAAAAGTTATCCCGATTGTGCAGTTTCCTCTAAAAGTTATGTCGATGAACTCCTTCATGACACAGTTGAAACTACAGAATACAACAACCATTATCTGTTACTCAAAGTTTATACAAGAATTTCTGAAAAAACAGTTTATAAAACCAGTCACTGTTTTATATCCAGCAGTTGATCCCAACCCGCTATCCTTGCCTCGAGAGAATATTGTATTGAGCGTTGGTCGATTTACTCAAGGAAACAACACCAAAAAACAGGATTTTCTCATAGATTTTTTTAATACTCACAAGCTTCATTTTCGAGGCTGGAAGCTTGTTCTTATTGGCTCTGTGCTCCCTGAGGATAGAGACTATCTTAAAACGTTGAGAAAGCGTGTAGAAAAAAACAAGGGAATCGAGATTCTAGAAAACCTTTCATATGCTTCACTAGTGAGATACTACGCAAGAGCGAAAATATATCTTCATGCAACAGGATTTGGAGAAGACTTGACAGTGCATCCTGAGCGCGCAGAGCATTTTGGTATCTCAGTTGTAGAGGCGATGTCTGCTGGCTGTGTTCCGATCGTTTTTGGAGCCGGGGGACCAGCGGAGATTGTTGGCGATAGCGTCAACGGATTTCACTTCCACGATACAAATGAGCTCTTTCACAAAATAAAGTCACTCATGAATGATGCTTGGTTATGGCAGAAGTTTTCTGACGCATCGAAGAAGCGTGCTGGCGACTTCTCGTATGATTCATTCTGCAAGAAGCTGCAGACACTCTTATGAAGCGCATTGTCTCCCTTATTTCCATACTTCTGATACTTCTCAGTGCATCGATTTTTTACTACCAGGTTGTTCTCCAAGGAAAAATTCCGATAGCTGCAGATACGATTGTCGGACTATATCATCCGTTCAGAGATTACTATGCCAAAGAATTCCCAAACGGAATTCCTTTTAAAAACTTCCTGATTACTGATCCTGTAAGGCAGCAATTTCCCTGGAGGTTCCTGAGCGTTGAGGAGATAAAAAAAGGAGCGATGCCGTTGTGGAATCCTTACAATGGAGCGGGAACCCCTCTGCTTGCGAATTTTCAAACAGGAGCGCTCTATCCGCTTACCATCCTTTTCTTCATTTTTCCGTTCACGTTTTCCTGGACAGTACTTATTATGCTGCAGACAGTTCTTTCGGCGCTCTTTCTTTATCTGTATCTGCGATACATGAGGCTCCACCAACTTGCAAGCCTTTTCGGCGCCATTACATTCTCTTTCTCGGGGTTTATGATCGCGTGGCTTGAATGGAACACGATTGCACAGACGATTCTTTGGGTGCCGTTGCTGCTTTTTGCGAAGGAGCATTATTTGAGAGGGAGAGGGCGTAGATGGATCTTGCTTTCAATTTTTGCAGAGAGCTCACTTATCCTTGCCGGTCATCTGCAAACTGCGTTCTACTGTTTGCTTTTTATCAACATCTATTTACTTGCAAGAGTCTTTCAACTCTCACAAACATCATCTCTCAGAGAAACAGTAACTGCTTCTTTGAAACTCTTGACACCCTTTTTATTTATTGGTTTAACTGTTGCAGCAATTACCGCGATACAATGGCTACCGACGATTCAGCTTATTCTCCAATCGTCTCGAGAAGTAGACCAAGCAAACTGGCTTGTTGATGGGTGGTTTATTCCCTGGCAGCATTTAGTACAGTTTCTTGCTCCAGATTTTTTTGGCAATCCTTCGACGTTGAATTATTGGGGAGTTTGGAATTATGGAGAGCTTGTCGGCTACATTGGCATCCTACCGATCATAATGGCTTTGTATGCGATTGGATTCAGAAGAGATAAAAAAACCGCTTTTTTTGCAACACTTTTTTTCCTCTCCCTCATTTTTTCACTCCCGACACTTTTTGCAAAAGTAGTATACATCCTTAATATACCCTTTCTTTCATCCTCGCAACCGACAAGACTCCTTTCAATAGCTGATTTTAGCCTCGCGATTCTTGCAGGATTGGGAATAGACATGTATGCGAACCGGAAAAAACACATTTTTTACCCGCTCTTTTTTCTAGCGCTTTGCTTCAGTGGCTTGTGGACAATCTCTACATTCCTTCCAGGCTTTTTTGCTATGACTGATGAACAGGCCGTCATTGCGAGGAACAATCTCAAGCTTCCATCCATTCTCTTTGCCTGCTCATTGTTTCTTATCTCACTTCATGTGATATTGAAAAGAAAAATATTCCAGTACGGGATCCTCGTATGTCTTGTGGCGATTACACTATTTGACCTCATCCGATTCGGGTTGAAGTTTACTCCTTTCACTGCTTCAGAGTATCTGTATCCTAAAACTGCGACAATTTCTTTTTTACAGAAAGACAAAAGTATGTTTCGGGTTATGGCGACAGATAGCAGGCTTTTTCCGCCTAATTTTTCTCTGATGTATGGTCTTTCATCAGTCGATCTGTATGACCCTCTCTTTCTCAAGAGGTACGGTCAGCTCATCGCGGCAATGGAGAGAAATGAACCAAATATCGATCCTCCGTTTGGGTTTAACCGGATTATTACCCCACACAATGTGATGTCGCCACTTGTGAATCTGTTGAATGTAAAATATGTTTTGTCCCTTTCCGATCTTGATCCAGTACGCTATAAAAAAGTTTTCCAGGAGGGCAATACGAAGGTCTTTGAAAATAATGCATATCTTCCCCGAGCATTTTTCGTGAAAAAAATTATTCCGGCAAATAGTGAGAAGGACGCAATTGCAAAACTCTTTAACTATGCAGAAAATCTTGGTGAAGTCGCAGTTGTTGAGGGCATAAGCACCCCACAAGTAGGAAAAGCAGAGTTCTCAATCGGGAATGTAACAATAGAATCCTA
>JACPGQ010000064.1 GCA_016188975.1 Candidatus Levyibacteriota bacterium
TCGCATTACACGTACTTGACAATACCGCTCTGGATATATCAAACTGAATAAATGCCCAAGAAGAAGGCCAAACACTCAACGGGAAAAAAGCGTCAAAACACTCCCCAGTTTTCCTACATAAAGATTACATTTTTTGTCTCTCTCTTCCTCGTGATCGGCATAGTCGGGAAATCGATGTTGACTGCTGAACACTACAAAGTCCTTGGGGCAAAGACCCTTCTGGCAAGAGGAGGAGATGATTCAGGAGGAGATAATAGTGGTAGTGGCAATTCCGGCAGTGGCTCATCAGGTGGTTCCAGCTCCGGAAGTTCTGGGGGCAGCGGTTCATCAGGCTCTGGTTCTTCAGGGAGCGGTTCCTCGGGAGGAGGATCAAACGATTCGGGAACTTCCGGATCAGGAGGCAATGAGGGTTCGTATACAGGGAGTAGCACATCTGTCTCAGATGGTACGAAGGTGATGTGTACCGGTCCGGACGGAAGGCAGTTTGCGACAGAATTCAAAGATTGCGAAGAGCTGAATAACGCATGGAATAAGCCTGTTGTCTTTACGACACTTCCACAGCGTACCACGAGAATAGAGACGCGATCACGTTCTTCAGAGACAGAGACGGAAAACGAGATAGAACTTACGGAAACAGAGGTCGATGCAGCTGAACAAGAGAACGAAACGGAAGTTTCGGAATCTGAGCGTATCCGTGTGCGGACAAAAGACGGAAGAGAGAGAATCGATATTACTTCAGGTGGGATAAAGACGCGTCTTGAGATTCGGGATGATAGATTTATTATCAAAGTAGAGCAGGAGGATGGGACGGAGGAAGAGCTTGAAGAAGATACGCTTTTGAAGATTGATGACAGGCTCGGGGAAGACAATATTCGGATAACCACCGCTGGTGAAAATCGATTCTTGCTTCAAACAGGTTCGGCAGCAGCAGTGACGAAATTTCCCCTCTCAATTGATCTATCGACCAACGAACTCTTCGTGAACACACCGGCCGGACAAAGGAGGGTGACAGTTCTTCCTCAGCAGGCGATTCAAGGATTGCTGGGGGCAAATATCGTGAGTAAGTTAGGCGTGCAAGGTCTTGAAGACGTTGTTGCTACAGGTAGCGGCAGCGAGTCATTGGTCAGTCAAATCGTGACGCTTGGCGAGAGGTCAGGGATACCCGTCTATGAGATAAGAGGCATATCAGATCAGATGCTCCTAGGATTTATTCCAGTAGAAGTTGAAAAAAATATTACCATCTCGGCTGAGACAGGGAATGCCCTCTCAATTGACGAGCCGTTTTTTGCAAGGATCCTCGACGCCTTCTCATTTTGATCCCTTCTCGTCTTCAAAATCCTGTAACAGTTCACTCTTCTGAGCGAAGCGCTACCGCCATGATTTTGTCATTTCGAGTCTTCGACGAGAAATCTCAGTGGGATTCTCACGGCTACATCAATAGCCTCAGAATGACAATTCTATGTTAGACTTGTGAACAGTTACAAAAACCTAGATCTTTTTATTTCGACAGCCTCGCATGCTATAATTACTGCATATTTTTTGGAGGAATAGTTATGAAAATGAAATATGATAAAAAAGTAGATGCGGTTTCTATAGAATTGGCAACAGGGAAGTACAGTAAGAGTCGAAAAATCTCTGACTCTATTTTAGTGGATGAAGATAAGAATGGGAAAATATTAGCTATAGAAATTTTGGATGCGTCAATCAACATCCCAGCCTTTGATCCGCAAAAAATCAGCGTCTCCGTTCAATCATCATAATTCTGCTATAATCTCACCAAGAATCTCTCCGTGGGATTCTCAGCACACGATCCCAACTTTATCACAAAAAGTTCGGCTAAGACAGGCTAAAAAATAACACTTGACAACACAAGAAAAGCGAGTATTCTTAGTGTATATACCATTATTTTTCGTTAACTGCCCATATGGTATTTAAAAATAATTTTACTCCTCATTTTTTTAGAAAGTCTTCAAACCTAAAATCTATCGTGCCTCAATCACTGTATGAAACAACGCTGTGAGTATACCATACGTTTTTGTTTATCCTAAAACAGCCAGAACAGACCTGGCTGTTTTTTCAAAAGAGAGGAGGTGAAAAAAATGAAAAATCTTTTTAACAAAATAACGAGTGTAGTCGGCACTGCAGCTATACTTGCTGGAAGTTTGGTTCCTATCTTGAGACCTCTCCCAGCAGCTGCATCAACGACTTGGAATGTGGGTGATGTCTTTGCTGGAGTCGCAGGAGGATCATACAAAGTGTATGATAATGCTGGAGTTTTCAAAGAGACAATCAGCGACGGGTTGGGCGGTTTTACAACCGGCTGTGCTTTTAATGGCGCTCTTGATAAGCTCTATACGACGAACTTTTCTGCTTCAGATGTTGTCGTATATAATGACGCTAGTCCGCATAGCATTGCCCAAACGATTCCAACTGGAAAGTCTAACGCTGAATCCGTAGTATTTGCTGCCAACGGACACTTCTTTATAGGAGGGCCTTCTGATGGCATCATTGAAGAGTATGATGCTGCAGGAACTTTGGTCGATACAGACGCAGTAGCTTCGGATGGAACAGGTGGACCGGATTGGATTGATCTTGCATCCAATCAAACCACGATGTTCTATGCATCCGAGGGACGTAACATACAACGATTTGATGTGAGTACAGATACTCAACTGGCTAACTTTGCCGTACTACCTGGTGCAGGTAGTGCCTTTGCGTTGAGACTTCTCCCTCCTGGTGATGGAACTGGTGGGTTACTAGTGGCAGACAGTGGCGATGTCAAGCGATTAGATGGGACAGGCGCTGTTGCTCAAACTTATGATGTTGCAGGAGAGGATGGTTGGTTTTCTCTAAACCTTGATCCAAACGGTACATCATTTTGGGCTGGAGACTTTGGTACCAATAACTTCTACCGATTTAATATAGCCAGTGGTGCTGTGGAGGTTGGTCCAATTGCATCAGGCGGAAGTCTCTTTGGTCTTTGTCTCAAAGGAGAACTGACTGCTGCCATAGGCGATATTAAGCTTGATCCGCCAACAGCGACGAATGAGGCTGGGACGAACCACACTGTTACAGCGACTGTAACAAGCAATGGGCAACCAGCTGCGAACGTGCTCGTCAGTTTTTCAGTCGTTGCTGGTCCCAATGCTGGACAAGTAAGCGATCCAGGTGAATGTTCAACTGATCCAAACTGTAACACTGATGCGAACGGTCAGACGTCATGGACCTATACGAGCAACGGTACAGCGGGGTCAGACGTGATTGAGGCCTGCTTTACTGATGTACAGGGTGTTGAGCACTGCGCTAAAGCAACCAAAGAATGGACTGAGCCCAAGAGTCTACCAGGCCGCATGACTGGGGGAGGGACAATTCCTGCTGGCACTACCACATTGGAAGGCAAGCACGGATTTGAACTCCATTGTGATGTTGCGGATGTTCCAAACAGACTCGAGGTGAATTGGGGCAAAGGCAATAAGTTCCATCTTGAGAACCTAACCTTTGCAACCTGTTCAAATGATCCAACCTTGGATGAGGAACAGCCAGTTGCTGGGTTTGATACGTATAAAGGAAAGGGAACTGGTCGGTTGAATGGTGTTTCAGGAGCGACAGCGAAATGGACGTTTACTGATGACGGAGAGCCAGGTACAGCGGATCATGCCATCATTACTATCACTGATGGTGTGAATACGTATACCTTCTCTGGTAATCTCAAAAACGGCAACCAGCAAGCGCACCCTGATCTGTAGTTTTGTGATGCGTTTGTTTCGAAAGACCCTGGGAGTTTGTTTCCTAGGGTTTTTCTTTGGCATTTTGCATAAAAGGTATTGACATGGTGTAGTGAATGTTTCACTATAGATACAGGACCAAGATAACTTAACAAGTCTATGGCGAAAAAGAAGCACAAACGATTCCACAGGAGACATCTCACCATAGGGCTTGCGAGTGTAGCTATCGCGGCAGGTTTGGTTGGTGTGTCAGCCAGCTCAAATAACTGCAACTTCACGACAATCGGAACAACCATGAAATTACAAGCTGATTGCACAACTGATGAGACGATCACCATCCCTGATGGGTTTACCTTGGATGGCTTTAACCACACGATCACCGCGGTTGATCCTTCAGGAGACCACTTCAAAGGAGCAGTTGTAAAAAATGCTGGAAGCGTTGCGCACGTGACCAGACTTGCCGTCAAAGCCTCAGCCCTTGCCAATGTCTGTGACGCCGGTGCAGATCGTCTGCGAGGCATTATGTTTGAAGGCGCAGCAGGAAGTATTGTCGGCAATACGATTTCTGACATAAATCAAGGACCAAGTGGTTGTCAGGAAGGAAATGCGATTGAGGTGCGCAATGCGCCGTTTGATGGCACACACCCAGATACAAAAAGTGTTGAGATCGCCAACAATACTCTTTCTTCTTACCAGAAAACAGGCATTGTGGCCAATGGTGATGTATCAGTCGATATCCACAACAACAAAGTTGGCGCCTCGGCAACGCAAGCAAATCTTGCTGCCAATGCAGTGCAGCTTGGATTTGGGGGTCAAGGCATAGTAACGAATAATCTGATTGATGGGAATTCGTGGTGCTGCGCTGATGCTGCTGCGACTGCGGTACTTCTTTTTCAAGCGGGTGATGGTGTTGAGGTACGTCAGAACGTTCTTGGTGGCAACGCGGATGTTGGAATATATGTTCTCGTCAATCAAGCAGTGATTGACAACAACAAAGTCTTTGAAGAAGGGCCAGATGGATTCTACGATATCGGTGTTGGGGATTACGACATCTTCACAGCAAGTGGCGCAGATGATAATGTGGTAACAAACAACAAAGTCCGAGGGTACGAGACTTCGTATGACGAGGTGAGCGGAGGGAAAAATAAAGTAATTCCCGGCCCACAACATTTTAATTAACAGCTGAACAGCCTCTGTTTTAAAGAATATTCATCTCTCTTGAGCCATTCAAGCCTTCTGATGCTATAATTACTCTCATGAACCTATCGGTTGGGATAGTTGGATTACCAAATGTTGGGAAAAGTACACTGTTTAATGCGCTTTTGAAGAAGCAGCAGGCACTTGCGGCGAATTATCCGTTTACGACCATAGAACCAAACATTGGAGTAGTACCCGTACCTGACGCACGTTTAACCACACTTGCAGAGATCGTTGCTACAAAAGAACTTCCTCTTATCCCTCTCCCCTCGAGGGAGAGGGTCTCCCGACGTACGTCGGGAGGGGTGAGGGAGGGGTGGCCGCCTCTGAAACCTGCTACTGTCGAATTTGTCGATATTGCCGGACTTGTCAAAGGCGCTTCAGATGGAGCAGGCCTCGGGAACAAATTCCTCTCTCATATCCGTGAAACCAAAGTCATAGCACACGTCGTCAGAGCTTTTGAAGATCCAGATGTTATGAGAGAGGGGAGTATGGGTGTTAAAGAAGATTATGAAACAATCCAAACGGAGCTTATTCTTTCCGATCTGCAAGTTCTTGAGAGAGCTAAAAAAAGCAAAGATCGTCAGTTACTCTCCATACTATCTAGTATTGAGAGCAAATTAAATCAGGGTATTGCTGTGCGGAATATTGAGTTAACCGACGAAGAACAGGAAGCAACGCAGGGTTTGTTTCTTCTCTCAGCCAAGCCGGAAATCGTTGTTTTGAATGTCTCTGAAGAAGACTACAGCCAGGAGAGGATGGAGGAAACTTACTACCAATATACCAATATATTGGCACTTCCACGGGAAAATTTTGTAGTTATCTGTGCGAAGATAGAATCGGAATTGGCTGGGCTTTCTGAAGAGGAGCAGACACAATATCTTCAAGAGTTAGGTTTGCAGGAATCTGGATTGGAAAGATTAATTAAGAAAGCTTACGATATGCTCGGTTTGATTTCGTTTCTCACAGCAGGGGAAAAAGAAGTGAGAGCATGGACCGTACGCAAAAGTGCGAGTGCAGTTGAGGCTGCAGGGGAAATACATACAGATTTTATGAAACGGTTTATCAAGGCAGAAGTTATATCATTTGACGACTATATTGCTGTCGGAGGACGGAAAAAGGCGAGAGAAGTCGGGAAGGCAAGACTGGAAGGGAAAGATTATATTGTGCAAGACGGTGACGTAATAGAATTCAAGATTGGGAGCTAAGCGGCTCTTCCAAATTTTCCTTTGTTTTCTGCCTTTTTCTCCAGAAGACCTTCATTTTCTAATGCCTTTCGAGTATCAAGTATGAACGAAGGAGATAAGTTGAGCCATTGTTCGATTCTCTTACCTGTCCAACCTGCAAGAAAAAGCTCCCTGGTCAATCTTCTTTTTTCAGCATAGGAAGCGGTATAAAATTGATTATAGCGATCCTCTATGGTCGGTTGGTTTGGACTCTGAGCATCAGAAAATGTTGCAATATTACGTTGAAAATCCTCATTCGAAAGTCCAATTTCTGCGAAATTTTCTTCATCTCCAGCAGCCCAAAACATTCCACTGAGAAGCACTCGCCTTTCTTGTAATGAGCCCCCGAGCTGGTCAACGACACGAAGAATAGGCATAATTCTTTGAAGACGCTGGGTTAGTTCAGGCGTATTAAAAATAGATATACTATAGTAATCTTGTAACGATGGTTCTTCAGGAACACCCTCTTCATTTATAGGGGGATGTGCTTCTATCCTTTGGCCTAGATCATGCATAGTTGAGGGATTATAACAAATAGCTCCGCAAGCTGTAAGAGAGACTTCCATGTAGTATGGAAATTAGTGGACAGGCTCATAATAGACTCCTTTTGTAGTCCCTCTCTTTCTAATGAGTCCCGCGTCTTGCAGTTGCTTCAGATCGTATCGAAGTGTTCGTTCATTAATCTTTAAAAATCTTCTTCTGATCATGTCGAAATTCACGAGCTTGTGATCCTTGATAATTTGGAGGATTTCAGCACGTCTTGGAAGGAGGTAGTCGGAAGCTTGAATGTTTTGCTTCTGCGATACGAGCTGCTTTGCCTTCTCAGCAGTTTCCGCAAGTGCCTGCAGTATGAATTCAACGTAATCTGTCCCGTCCCGCTCACTGGTAGAAAGCGTATCATAGTAATCACTTCTATGGGTGTCCAAATATTCCTCAATGCTCAAAAGTCCCTTCATGCCATACCCAGATTTCTCCAAAACTGATTGAAAAAGGAGCCTTCCGACGCGGCCATTGCCATCCAAGAAAGGATGGATTTTTTCAAATGAATAGTGAGAGAGAGCTGCACGAATGGGAACAAATTGCTCTTTGTCACTATTGATAAACTTTACGAGCCGCTCAAGAAGCGGCGTGACCTGACGGGGTGGAGGAGGCATGTAGACTGCTATGCCAGCAGTATTGAAAATCGCGCTTACTTCTTTTCGGAAATTTCCTAAGTTTTCTCTATCTATGAGTCCTTTCATTGTTTTTTCATGAAGCTGCATGAGAAAACTCAGTGTTATATCACGTGCACCTCGTTGTTGTACAAGCTGTAGACCTTTTAACACGTTGTAAACTTCTATCTTTTTTTGATCTCTTGAGGGCCTTGCTGTCACTTCTTCAAGGGTCAATGGATTGCCTTCGATGCGAGCTGAAAAAAGGGAGCTTTTGAGCAGACTCTGCCGCCGTATGTTTACTTCAATTTCAGGAGGGATAGTAATAGTATCGATAACCTGTCTGGCTGCCTCAATCGATTGAAGGTGTTTCGTGATTGTGGGAGTAAGGATGTATTTTGGGGGAATGAGCATATGTACAAATAGCTAGATAGTTGAATAGTTATATAGCTTAACTATGTAGCCATATAGCTATTTAGCTATGAACTTTGATTGCTATATATTACCTAATATTACCAAATATTTCCTAATGTTGCTAGATATTTCCCAAAAAAATAATCCAGGCTGTTTTAAGCCTCGTTGATTTCCCACTTGCCAGCTTTGTCTCGTTTAGTGTAAAATACAGACAAGTTTATGAGGATTTACGAACTTGTTTTGGTTTTGAAGACGTCTTTGACTGAGACGCAGCGAAAGAAGCTAGTAGAGCAGATCAAAGAATTATTGAAAAACGTCAAGGTTGCCAAAGAAGAGGAATGGGGTCAAAAACCGCTCGCATATAAAATCAAGCGAGAATTGGCAGGTTTTTACCACCTTTTCCATCTTGAGAGTGATACAGCTCTTGAGAAAGGATTTGAAAAACGCCTCATAGCAAACGAAAATATTATTAGACATTTACTTGTAAGAAAGAAATAGCTAGCATAGCTAGATAGCTACATAGCTAAAATGTTAGTTGGCATTAAACCGTGTAGCCATATAACTCTATAACAATGTCGCATTATGGCACGAAGTTTAAATAGGGTCGAGTTGATTGGAAATTTGACGCGTGATCCTGAGTTGCGGTATACGCCCAGTGGTACTGCAGTTTGTACATTTGGCTTAGCGACGAATCGGTCCTGGACGACTGAGACAGGGGAGAAGAAAGAAGACACAGAGTTTCACAGAATTGTCGCTTGGAGCAAACTTGCGGAGCTTTGCAGTCAGTTTTTGGTAAAAGGCCGAAAAGTATATGTCCAAGGTCGGATTGCTACGAGAAACTGGACAGGACAAGACGGACAGCAGAGAACAACTGTTGAGATTGTTATAGATGACATGATTTTGCTTGATTCCCCACGGGGTCAGCAAGCGCAAGGTGCGCAGGCATCATCAGCTCCATCCCAACCGTCAAGAACTGAAGAGCCAAGCGAAGAACCAGCCAAGAAGCCAGTACGATCAAAGACCGAGAAACCCGAGGTCCAAGAAAAAGAGCCAGTTTCGCCAAGTTCTGAAGAAGTGAATCCGGACGATATACCTTTCTAGTATCCGAATTAATCCAAATGAGATTAGTCCAAATTAATCCGAATTTTGGACATGAAGGTTCGGATATATGAGAAACGAAATGGTAAGTTCGGATATATTCGTAGTATTATAATTCGGATACATTAGGATTCATATGAAAAAGAAACAATTTAAACGACCAGCGAGAAAAATAAGTGTTCCCAAGGAGTGTTACTTCTGTAAAGAAGAGAAAGAACCTTGGTATTCAGATGTGGCATCTCTCCAGAAATTCGTTACTGACCGAGGGAAGATTGTTGGGAGACTCCGAAATGGTCTTTGCGCACGGCATCAAAGGCGATTGACGTTTGCAATAAAGCACGCACGAATAATTGCATTGATGCCATATACCCAACGAGACTAGAATGCGAATGCATGCGAATTGTATTACTGCGAATTAATTCGAATACATTTGCACTATTTTTATTTGCATAAATTAGCATTCATATGTCGCTGCTGCCCATATCTATACCCACAGGATTTATCCTCAGCGTCAAGAAAAATGACGAAGTTACCGAAGGGCAAGTTATAGCACGTCGCGTAGAAAATACCAGAGAAAAGCGAATTCCAATAGGAACGCTTCTGCAGGTTTCTCCAAAAAAAACAGCAAAGTACCTTGTCAAAAGTCCAGGTGAAGCTATTCACGAAGGCGAAGTTCTCGCAAGGAAACGAGGCCTGGTGAGTGAGGTAGATGTCGTAAGCACGATTTCAGGGACGTTTGTGCGCTTCGACCGGGAAACAGGCGACGTCTTTATAGAACAGTCAGGAGCGGCTGAAAGTATTCCTGATGATATCACTGCTCCATTTACCGGGATAATTCGTGATGTAGATACGGGTAGAATTTTGCTTGAGACAAAAAACGGTGGATTCGTAGCCAGCAAAGCCACAGAAGGAAGCGCTGACGGAATTCTCTATCTTTGTAAAGCTGAAACGGATAAGCCTGTCGAAGGTTCACAAATCAGCGTTGATATGATTGGAAATATTGTTTTGGGACCATACTTTTCAACAGAAGCTCTCGTAAAATCCTCAGGTATGGGAGTAGCAGGAATTATCGCACTTGATATAGTTGATGAGGATATTGCATTACTTGAGCAGAAAAGAATGCTTTTCCCGCTTTTCGTTGTTGATCCTCAGACGTGGCAAGCACTTGCCAAAAGGGTAGGAAAGAAGGTATATTTAGACTCTGTAGCAAAAACAGTGCTCATAGCCTAAGTATCCCTATAGGATAGCCCGTTTTTAACACCTTTTCTATGCGTTTTCCACGAATTTTTTTACTTGTTACTCTTGCATTTGCCCTAGGCTTTCTTGTCGGTGTCAACAAAATTGATGTAGATTGGAAGAATTATCGTCCCCACATTACAGTCGTCAATAAGGAACCACCGGACGGACAGATGAAGCTTGATCTTTCACACATGTGGCTTGTGATGGAGAAGCTTGAAAATCAGTACTATGATAAGACCAAGATCGATTCACAAAAAATGCTCAATGGCGCTATCACCGGTTTAGTGAGTAGCCTTGATGATCCGTATACCGTCTATCTTCCTCCGCAACAAAATACGCAATTTAAGCAGACACTAGCAGGACAATTTGAAGGAATCGGCGCTGAGCTTGGTATGAGAGACAAGCAGATTATCGTTGTGGCTCCTCTTGAGGGAAGCCCTGCGCAGAAAGCTGGAATACGGTCGGGTGATGCAATCGTAAAAATTGACAGCAAATCGACATACGGCTTTACGCTTAACCAAGCTGTTGAGAAAATACGCGGACCAAAAGGCTCCAAGGTGCTTCTTTCAATAGTCCATAAAGATGAAGACAAGCTGCAAGATATTTCTGTTCCACGCGATACGATCAATGTCAAAAGCGTTTTTCTTTGGACTAAGAAAATTAAAGATATCGATGAGATCGATCAGAAAGCGTTCCTACAAGGCAGCCTGAGTAATGAAGTTGCCTATATTAGGCTATCTCAATTTGGTGACAATACAAATCATGAGTGGATATCACTGGTGAATGCTCTTGCACTAGACGTTCAGAAAAATCCAAACATCAAAGGGTTAGTCCTGGACCTTCGTAACAACCCGGGTGGATATCTGACAGATGCGACATTTATCGCGTCAGAGTTTTTACCTATAGGAAAGACTGTTGTTTCTCAAGACAATGCAACGGGTAACAAAGTTGACCTGAAAGTCGAGAAACAGGGGTTGCTCGTGAAAATCCCGCTTGTCATTCTGATAAACAAAGGGTCAGCATCGGCAAGTGAGATCCTTTCAGGAGCAATGCAGGATTACAATAGGGCTACAATCGTTGGAGAAACATCTTTTGGAAAAGGCACTATTCAGACTGCTGAAGATTTGGGTGGTGGAGCTGGTCTGCATATAACGATTGCGAAATGGCTAACGCCAAATGGTACGTGGGTGCACCAGAAAGGCATAGAGCCTGATGTCAAAGTCGATGTTGATACAAAAGACCAGGCACGTGATGCGCAGCTTGAAAAGGCTGTAGAGACTCTTTTGGGAAATCAGTCAATTATCGCGAACAAATAATCAGCTCCACGCATCTCCTATAATTCTCAGCTTATTTTCAGGGAAACGAAGTACACTTTGTGCGCCTTCAGGTGTATAATGAGGCGAACTGCATGAGAAGATTTATTGTCCTTATCGCGATTATTCTCATCCTCGTTGGGATAGGGAGCGCTCTTGAGGAGTATACGCCATTTTTCCGCGACTACCTCAATTCTGTTGGGTTTTCTTCATCTCAAAGCTTGGGCGGTGACAAGGTTCGCGTGGTGTCCGAAGAGTCAGTTGTTATTGACGTCGTGAAGAAAGTCGGACCATCCGTCGTCACCGTTGCCGCTACATCTCAGGTTTCTATTATTGATCGAAACGACCCGTTCTCAATTTTTGGATTTCCTTCGCCTAATACCCCCTCCCGGCCTGAAACGCAAAACATAGGATCCGGGTTTATTGTAACAAGCGACGGTCTTATCGTTACCAATAAGCATGTCGTTTCTGATCCTGAAGCAAAATACACAGTTATAACAGCAAGCGAGAAGAAGTATTCGGTCGAGAGGGTTTTTCGGGATCCTCTTAATGACATCGCTATCCTTAAAATCGATCCTTCCCAAAATGCCGGGGAAAAACTTTCACCGGTAACACTTGGTGATTCATCAAAGCTTCAGGTTGGCCAGCTTGCTATCGCGATCGGAACGCCGCTTGGAGAATTTAGCAATTCAGTAACAAAAGGTATTGTTTCAGGACTTGGACGGGGGATAGTCGCGGGGAGTCCTTTCGAAGGGTTCGTCGAGAGGTTAGATGATGTTATTCAGACTGACGCTGCGATTAGTCCGGGCAACAGTGGGGGGCCACTTCTTAGCTCAGAAGGGCAGGTAATAGGTGTCAATACTGCTGTTTCCCAAAACGGAGAAAATATCGGATTTGCTCTCCCCATAAATCTTGTCAAAGAACGGATGGATGAGTTTAATAGTTCTGGACAGTTTAATAGAGCATACGTAGGGGTTAGTTACAAAATGATTTCGCGCCAGCTGGCGCTCCAGAACGATGTTCCTGAAGGAGCATACGTGCAAACTGTTGTTGAGGGTTCACCTGCGGCTGTTGGCGGGATACGTGAGGGAGATATCATAACGCATATTGATGGCACAAAAATCGAGCCACGAAATAATGATCTCTCAAAAATCATCGCCACCAAAAAAGTCGGCCAACAAGTAGCAGTAAAAATATGGAGAGAAGATGAAAACGGTAATGCAGATACGAGTGATATCAAAATAACCTTAGGAAACGCGACGGAACAATAGATCCAAATTGATCCGAATGAAAATAATCCAAATTTCTCCGAATAAAAAGCTTTGGAAAACTGGATTAGGATTTATTAGGACTAATATAATTCGGATCCATTAGGATTTTACTACTTGCATTACGTCGATTTGGTTCTTATAATAATCCAATGGCAACAAAAAAACAGACCAAAAAGTCATCATCAAAGACTCTACGAAGTTCCCGAACAAAAACAACCTATCCCGTTGCTTCCGCATTACCTCATGAATCGGTGACAGTCTCATTATCCCAAAAGGGTACACCGTTGCCGAGAAAACGCATCTATGTTACCGCTGCTGTTGTCGCGCTTGTCGTATTACTTTTGTTTGCGCTACGCGGATATTTTATCGCAGCAATGGTAAACGGACAGCCAATCAGTCGTTTCGAGGTTATTTCACAGCTTGAGAAACAAGGGGGTAAGCAGATTCTTCAGTCTCTTATTACTAGAGACCTTATCCTCCAAGAAGCGAGAAAACGTGGTGTCACAGCTACGCAAGACGATATCAATAAAGACCTTGCCAAAATTGAAGAGAGCTATAAACAGCAGGGGCAAACCCTTGATTCTGTTCTCAAGATGTATGGTGTTACAAAAGGAGAAGTCATCGAGCAGCGAAAGCCGTTTATTCTTCTTGATAAGATGATTGGTGGAGATATCAAGGTTTCTGACAAAGAAGTTACTGATTTCATTGCGAAGAATAATGAGGCATATGGTGGGACTCTTACTCCGGAGCAGGTAAAAAAAGACCTTGAAAGTGAGAAGCTCAAACAAAAAGAGCAGGAATTCCTCGGTAAACTGCAAAAAGATGCAAAGGTAGATTACTTCGTGCAGTATTAACGCGGAACCAAGCTGAACTTTACGCGAAACAATACAGAACCTGACCCCTCCTATTGACAGGACCCCAAATCTTCGTAGTATGATAGAAGTGAACAAAAATACTCATTTGAAATTTGAAATTGGTAGTATTTACATTCGTAAGTGGGGGTGGTTCTCTTGAAAAAAAAAGCGCATAAAAAACATTACGCAAAAAAGAATAAGACTTTTCGAGGTGATGATAAATCATTTCTCATCATCGTTGGCGGCGGATTCATCGTCTTAGTCTTTTTGTTGTTCTATTTCTTCTAATACGTGGAATACGTTGCTTCAGTGTGCATGCATTAATACTATTAACCAACGATGCTTTGGAGCTTTAGATGTGCCAGCGATATGTCAGAGAGAGGGAGGATCCGCACCTCTTTTTTCTTATATTTTATAAATCCCCGGAGGATTTTATAGGTATCTACATCAAATCCCTCATGATGAATAGCTTCATCTTGATGTCCTTCAGCATCAGCTTTTATGCTTCCAACAACACACCAGTTATCAGCAATGATGTATTCTCGAAGATTTGATAGCGACGTTTCTTCGATAACGACAGCTCCTTTAAATGGCCACGGAGTAATTTTTGATGAACTAAATGCCGTAATAAGACGCATATTGTATTTGAGAAAATTCTCTTTTTTGATACAGGCGCCTTGGCAATACCCGAGACGATGGTAGAAACAAGATGTTCCCGCTTTTTCAAGACCCAGAAGTTTTGGACAAAGCGAAAAGTCTTTTGCGACTGCGTAGAGAAATTCTTTTGCCTCTCTGTCTGACTTGCATATCCCGACAATAGTGCTCAGCTCCTCAAGCGCATCTCCGCTTATAAATGGGACGCGGGTGACGCGTTCGTACCCATCAGCGTTTCTTTCTTTTTTCAAAAGCGTCATTTTTCTGCTCTGACGAAGTTTTCGATTGTACAAAGGAAGCATGGATTTTATGAGTCGCGACTCAAGAAAAAGTGCACTGAGCTCTCCGGCAGTTTCCTTGTAGTCAACGCGTTTCACTTGCTGAGAGATTTTCATCTCAGTTGAAGACGTAAGGTCTGCGCCGAAATGTGAGAGCACTCGTTCTCTGATATTTTTACTTTTTCCTATATAAAGAGGCAGATCATTCTCCCCATACATCAAATAAACACCCGGCGCTTCCGGGAGGGCAGCAATATCACTTCCAGTCAGGTGAATCGGGATGCTGTTTTTTTTCAGAATTGTTTTTATTACTTTCGGGAATGCGGTATTTTCCATCGCTTTCACTACGAAGTGGTACATCGCTGTCGCATCATCAAGCGCCCTGTGACGTCTCTTACATGGCAGATGAAAATGCTCAATTAGTGTATCCAGGTTGTGCCGGGGAAGAGAAGGGAAAAGCGATCTAGCTAAACGCAATGTACAGAGCTGTTTGGCAGAAAACCGTATTTCATGCCGCATAAATTCATGTTTAAGAAAGCCATAATCAAATCGTGCATTGTGCGCAACGAGGATCGCTCCGTCGAGTAATTCGCGAAGTGATTCTCTGACTTGCGAGAAGGAGGGCGCTGTGACAAGGTCAGTTGTTGTAATGCCCGTGATACGAGTTATTTCAGGAGGCAGGTATGTTTGGGGATTTGTACCGGTTGTTTCGACATCGACGAATGCAAGTGGGCTAGGCAGCATGTGGGGAGTATACTAACATAATCAGTAAAGAACTTTCAAATTGAATTTCGAAGTGAGAGATGGGAAGTTTTTGATCTTGATTTTTTGATATTTCGATAACTTGATCAAGAATTCGGTCATTCAAGTCTCGTCAGCTGACGGATCAAGTTCAAGAGGATCTCACTTCGCACTTCAAAAAATCTAAAACACAAAAATACTGTATACTGATTACGTGGACGGAATTTATTTTGAAATCACCGTTATTATCTGTTTAGCTGCTGTTTTGACTCTGGTTTTTCGTCTCCTTCGGCAGCCTCCGGTACTTGCATACATCCTCACCGGTATACTACTGGGACCTTTTGGGCTTTTGCATATTGATCATAAGGAGCAGCTGACGATTTTGGGGCAGCTTGGCATCACGCTTCTTCTGTTTATGCTTGGTCTTGAATTGAAACTCAAAGAGCTTCGTTCGATAGGAAAGACGGCAGCTGTTGCCGGAGTGCTGCAAATAACAATCACGTTTCTCCTCGGAACCGGTCTCGGAGTGCTTCTTGGATTTCCCTTTACAGGAGCGGTATATCTCGGTCTTGCGACGGCATTTTCAAGTACGATCATTATCGTCAAACTGCTGTCAGATAAAAAAGACCTCAATAGCCTCCATGGAAAACTTGCAATCGGGATTCTCCTTGTGCAGGATTTTTTCGCTGTGATGACGATCATCTTCCTTTCGGGAAGAAATATGTCCGGAGATATGTTTTTTGAAGTCGGGTTTTTGCTTTTGAAAGTCGTTGTGATATTCGGGTGGATTATTCTTCTGAGTAAATATGTTTTTCCTTCAATTGTCCATAGAGTTGCGAGGTCTCAAGAGGCGCTTTTTCTTTTCTCGTTGGCGTGGGTGTTTGCCCTCACGGCGTTTATGACATCGCCATTTGTCGGATTCTCGATAGAAGTTGGTGGGTTTCTTGCTGGGATATCTCTTGCAAACTCAGCAGAAAATTTTCAGATTATAGCTCGCATGAAGGCTCTTCGGGATTTTTTTATTACTATCTTTTTTGTCATTCTGGGGCTTGAGATGAGTTTTGAAAGCATCGAGCGTGTCATTATTCCGGCTATTGTTTTCTCAGCATTCGTCCTTATGATAAAGCCTCTCATTGTTATGGCTGCAACCGGATTTCTGGGATTTCGCAAACGAACATCCTTTATTACCGGAGTAAGTCTTGCGCAGATTTCTGAGTTTAGTCTGATTATTCTATTTCTCGGCAGCCAGCTTCGTGCGATTTCCGGAGACATCGTGACACTTGGTATACTCGTCGCTCTTACGACGTTTGTTCTCTCAACGTATATGATCGTTCATACGAACAAGCTTTTTGCGTTTGTCAGCGTGTACGTGCCGATTCTTGAGAGGAAGCATCCCCACGGCAGTATCGTGCTCACTGATGAGTTTTCCTCGTTAACAAACCATGTTATTATTATCGGCGCATCGCAAATGGGACAAAGCATTCTCCACGCGATTCAAAAAAGCGGAGAATCGATCCTCGTCGTAGAGTTCAATCCCGATATTGCACAAAAAGTCAGAAAGCAAAATATTCCGATTGTCTTTGGAGATATTGCAGATCCTGAAATCCAGGAGAAAGCGAGAATTGAAAAAGCCAAGCTCATCATCTCAACTGTTTCTGATCTGGAGGATAATTTGCTATTGATCGAGTCTGTGAAGCATAAGAATAAAGATGCGCAAATTGTCGTAGTCGCACTAGAAGACGACGATGCGAAGGCACTTTATAAGGCAGGGGCGGATTATGTCGTTTTGCCTGAGCTGGCTGGCGGAAGACATCTCTCAAAAATTCTCTTGGAAGACAAGCACCTGGAGCTTATCGAGGATTACAAGAAACGCGACCTCGCCGCACTATGAAAAAGAATATCTTGCATTTTTATTTCGTTTGTCATTGCGAGGACATTCGGGACGAAGCAATCTCTTACAGATAACTTCAACGCCTTTTCAAATTCGAATTTGGAGTCTTAGGATTTGTTTAGTATTAATCCCACTAATCCCACACCCGGTGTGTGCTAGGTAGACACATAAGGAATGTTTATTCGGTCGTGTTAGCTTCTGGGATGTTTCCATCCATAATTGACTCTAAGTTTCCCCACGATTTTCCGATTCGGTGATCAGTCAAGCGGTCTTGGGGGAAATTGTAGGTCTTAATCTTTTCTGACCGCATACCGCGCCCTACCTGTGTTGATCTCAGTGACGCGATTTCTTTTTGCTGTCTCTCAATCTCCATTTCCCACAGCTTGGCGCGGAGGAGATTCATTGCGATCTCCCGGTTCTGCAGTTGGGACCTTTCGGATCTTGCTGTGACGACGGTATTTGTCGGAATATGGACGAGACGGACGGCTGATGAAACTTTGTTGACGTTTTGCCCTCCGTGTCCGCCGGCCCTGAAAGCCTCAAACGTGATATCTTCGGGGTTTATGTGCAGATCAACATCCTCAAGCTCGGGAAGAATCGAGATTGTCGCGGTCGAGGTATGTATCCTTCCTCGTTTTTCAGTCTTCGGAACACGCTGCACACGATGTACGCCCGCCTCAAATTTAAACTTTCCGAATGCCCCGCCCGCTTCGCCCTGCCGAGTAGGCCTATTTGGCGAAGCATGGCGGGCGGGCCCCCCTCCTGAAATTTTGATAACACTCTCATCGAGTACTTCAACTTTGAAATCGTGGAGTTGGGCATAGCGCGTGTACATTCTCAGAAGCTCTTCGCCCCAGAGTTTGGCTTCATCACCACCGGCTGCTCCTTTTACCTCCAGGATGACATTTCGCAGATCGAGATCATCCTCAAACGATCCGCTATTTTCTTGCATCGTTTCTTCGATAGCACCTTTTTCCGCCTCGAGTCTTCTTATTTCCTCAGTAGCTATCTCGGCCATCGAAGGATCTGAGAGAAGAAGCTTTGTTTCTTCAATTTTTTTATCGAGTTCCTGGATTTGAATAAAACGGTAGTCTGACATATGATTTACGCGGATTTATAGCTGATTTGCACTGATCCGTGAATATCCGCTCTTAATCTGTGGAAATCCTATTTTAATGAAAGGAGCATCTCCCGGAGCGACTTGGGGGTTTCGTCTCTTTTCTTCTTCTCTTCAAGTTTCTTCGTTTTCTTATCAACATATTTCTTCGCAGCTTCTTGCTTCTGTTGGAATTTCTGAATGCGAGATGCTGTGTCAACGAACTTTTGCTCTCCTGTATAGAAAGGGTGGCATTTGCTGCAAAGCTCCACATGAATCACTTCGCGTGTTGAACCGGTGGTAAATCGATTCCCGCAGACGCAAATGACCTGTGCTTCAGGAAAATATGCTGGATGAATATTCGCTTTCATGAAATGTATTATACAGTATCTGGGGAGGCTGTGGCAAGTTTTTGTAGCTTTAATTTATGCAGCGGGTGCCAGTGGACGCGTTTCTCGGCTATAGAAATCCCCAAGAAGACGAGAGCTGAGCCGATAAGATACGTTACCGTAATTGACTCGTTCAGAAGCGGAACAGCGATAAGGATTGCGATGATAGGATCCATATAGGTAAAAATGCTGGCTTCAGATGCCACCATATATTTCAATGCGAGATTAAACAGGTAGTACGCCAGAGCTGAAGATAAGAAGGCGCCAAAGAGTATCCCAATAAGTCCTTGGTTTGAGAGATTTGTCAGAAACCCATGCGTCTGAACCTCGCCAAACATCATCGGGATAAACGTCACTGAACCTATGAGAAAAGACCAAAACGTCAGAGTAAGAGCAGAGTAGCTTTTTGCCAGTCCGCGAAGCAAGATCGTATGCCCGACACCTCCAAACATCGCAAAAATGAAGAGAAGGTTGCCTATAACCGTTCCATCCATGCCTTTTTCAATAATTGGTTGGAGAACAATAATGAGAACCCCAATAAGACTTGTGACAGTACCTATGATCACTTTGCGTTTTGGCATCTCGCCAAGAAAGAATATGGAGCCAAGAATAATAAATACCGGCGCTGACGAACCGATGATCGGAGCATTGATGCTTGAACTCATCGTAAGTCCGATGAAAAAAAGCGAGATGCTAATTGTGATGCCAAGGATTGAAAGGAGAGCTAGTTTCGTCCAGTCCTGTTTCTTGATATGAAGCTTGTGCATGGTGAAGGGGAGGAGAATAAGGGCAGCAATAAAAAAACGGAGAAAAGCGAGCGTGAAAGGCTCGATATCTTGGAGTGACCACTTAAAAACAGGTGCGGCAGCTCCCCAAATGAGGTTTGCTATGATAAGGGCAAAGACTGCAAGGTGATGTTTGGAAAGCTTGAGGGTTTTGTCGTTTAACTGTTCCACGGTATGCATCCATTTAACAATGAATAATGAATATAAGCAAGTGACGATTACTGTCATTGCGAGCCCTGAAATTTTCCCCCCTAAATTTTTAGGGCGAAGCAATCTCATACAATTCTACCTTGTCATTCTGATCCTGAGCTTGTCGAAGGAGAAGAATCTTCAAGTCTTATTACTTGACATCCTCGTGCAAACGAGGATCGTTCGGCTCTTAAAAAACTGGATTCTCACTTTTGTGAGAATGACGAAGCTAAGGAGTTTTTAATTGTTCAATTGCTTGACCGACACTGACTTGCTTCTGCTCTCTCGTCTTCATGTTGCGTAGCGTTACCACCTTTTTTTCTTTCTCCTCAGGGCCGATGATAACGACGTAGGGAATACCTTTTTGGTCAGCATACTTGAGTTGTTTTTCCATCTTGACATTCGCGTCAAGCCACAATTC
>JACPGQ010000007.1 GCA_016188975.1 Candidatus Levyibacteriota bacterium
AGACAGGATGCTTAACATTGAAGGCGCAGTCATCATGAATGCCTCCTTGACAGGCGGCACACTCAAACTCTACCGCCAACTCTGTAGTCAGAGTGGCTATCCAACACTCACCGTCAAAGAACGGCCTGATATGATCCTCAATATGCCTGATATCCTCAAGAATCCGACATATACGTGGAGAGAGGTCGCTCCATGAGGTGCGACATACACTGCTGTTAGTCGCACCATGAGGTATGAGGTGCGACATACGTCTGCGGACTAGTCGCTCCATGAGAGCGACATACGTCTGAAGGCTAGTCGCACCGTGATGCAGGGGCTCGTTATTCGTCAAACGGTTACGAAGCCCGTATCGTTTAGCGTTATACGGAAACAAAAAACGAATACCCTAACCGAATATCGATACTGGTCTCGTTACCGTAACCGATTTACAAACGAGCACTGCCTATTTAGTAGGAGCAACTGAGTAGTTATTGGATAAAGGAGTGGAGGATTGTGACACCGGTAGTGAGAAGCTGAATGTCGCGCCTTTTCCTTCACCATCTGAGTTGACCCAGATTTTCCCTTTGTGCAGTTCTACAATTGATTTTGAGATGTAAAGCCCCAAACCAGTGCTTTGTGCACCATGAGTAAGAACAGTTGTCGTACCGACGATGCTAAATTTCTTGAAGAGTTTCGGCAGATCTTCTTGTGAGATTCCTTTGCCGGTATCATGCACGGAGAGTATTACCAGGCCATCTGATTGATTTGTTGAAATTTCTATACGGCCGCCAGGTGGTGTGAATTTGACAGAATTTCCAACAATATTGAGGAGTACCTGCTTAATCTTGTCAGGATCTGCGTCGACAAGACTGAGTTCTGTTTTGGGTTGGACAAACAAGACTTTCTTATTCTCCTCATTTACAGATGGAAGAATTTCATTCACTATTTCTGCTATCAACTGGATAACATTTACCGGTTTTTTGTTGATAATTAGCCTGCCGGACTCAATTCGTGAGACATTGAGCATATCATTGACGAGATTTATTAGTCGGTCAGTTGATGTGTAAGCGCGTTCGATGTACATTTTTTGTTTTTCGTTTAGCAATTGCTTGTTGTCCTCGAGGAAAAGCCACAGGTATGATTTGATCGCAGTCATGGGTGTGCGGAGCTCATGAGAGGCGAGCGAGACGAACTCATCCTTGAGCCTATCGAGCACTTTCAGTTTCTGATTCGTCGTCTGCACTTCACTATAGAGAAGCGCATTATCAATAGCAATGCCGATTACTGCAATGAGCCGTTCGAGAAGATCCCACTGGTATTCATTGAGGTCGCTTATCTCGAACTGCTGACACACAACCATCGCGCCAATGATTTCTTCACGGACAATGATAGGGAAAATGAGGGCAGATTTAATTCCCGCAATTTTTTGGATTATCAATGCATCCTCTGTCCCTAGCAATGATCCTGTTTGGAGGACATCGACGAGAGAATTGGACGTTTTCACTTTTTTATCAAGAAGTGCTTGCACGAGAAGGTTGTTTGTCAGGGATGTCGAGAAACTCTTTATCATCGTGAATCTGTCAAGCTGCAATTGTTCGTCTGCGGTCAAAGAAGGCGGTTTTGCGAAAGCGACAAGCGAGAGATTTTTCTTCTCTTGATCGAGAAGGAATAATGCTGCTAAGCGGAAATCAGCTTGTTCCACAAGGAGTTTTGTTACCTGCATCGCAGTTTCTTTCACATCGGTGACAGAGCTGAGTATCAACTCATCTAATTTCCGCAGAAGTGAAAGCGTTTTGTTTCTTTCGGCAAGCTCCAAATTTCGTTTGTACATTTCACGGTTAATATGTTCCAAATCCACAGGAACACCAGAGGGTTTCGCTGATGTTGGGGTTGAAGGAGACGGAGGCGATGTGGGTTGGGTTTGTGCTGGTTGAGATGCAGTTGGTTGAGGAGCGGGTGGACTTGGTTGAGTTGGTACTACCTGAGAAGCTGATGGTTTAGGAGTTGTCACTGGTATAGAGTTAGGTTGTGGAGGAGATTGTGTGGTTTGTGGTGATGGTACCTGGACAGGATCCATAGTACTTCTAGTCTAGTATGGAACCCTATCACTATGCAAGCGATGGAGGGAGTTGGTCTTTGGGGAGTTGGGAGATGAGGCTTTTTACTGCATCTTTGCAGACCTCGATCGATGCACGACCAAAGAGGTGCTCATATTGTTTGATGAGATTATCCAGAACGCTCTTTTTATTTCCTTGGACACTCACTTCATGTCTTGACCAGTCGACTGACAGTCCATCTACCTTCTTCGCTTGCTCAAGGGCAATAGGGCCGATAACAGTTTCCTGAGCCCGTATGATTTTCTCTGCGATTTGATTGAATACGTCTGCTGCCATGTTATTTTGTGTCACGCAGTTTTGCTAGCACCGTTCCAAGCTGCATGAGGGCAAGGGTCATGAGGAAATAAGCAATGAGGTACATGTAATCATTGATACCGCCGACACTCCATGTTCCCTGGATTGTCTGATAGAGAAAAACATAATCAGAGAGAAACTGGACCACAAGCGCTAAGAGGATAAAAAGAACTTTACTTTTCATAATTCCTCCGAGGACCCCTTTGGAGAGAAGATAGGTAAGAATTGCGAGAGAAACGTAAATTGCTTGTCCGAATGGATAGCCAAAGTCAAGAAATATCCTGATCGGATCGCTCCAGTCGAATTCATAATTTTGAAGAAACAGATAATATCCGATTAACAGCATTATTAACGGGATGATTACGGCCTGAATTTTACTAGCAATAGTCTGGAGTTTTATTTGTACGCCCGAAACCTTAGCTAAGAGAAATGATCCGTAGATGTAAAACGGAATGCTGCCAAAAAATCCTACATCACCAATGGAAGGGTATGCTCCTTGGATGTTTAACACGTAGTCAATGTAGGAGAGGGAGGCTTGTCCAAACTCTTGTAGTAGGAGTCCAAATGAGAACATAAGAATTGCACGTCCCATCAGACTTTTTCCTCCACCCCAATGTTTGGCAATTGATAATCCCCAAATTGCTCCCCAAAGAGCCATGATCCCGTAAATCGCTCCAAAGAACTTTGCAACAGAGTGGTCAAAAAGTGAGGTACCCTTGAATACATCAGTTTGGAGCGTGAGCCAGAAGAGTGTTAAAATGACAAAGAGAACTATAGCTACTTTCGCCTGCCATTGATGGCGTATAGTATCTAGCATACTTTTACGCTATATTAAGTTATATGATAAAGTCAAGTAGCACTCTTCCTTTTTTGAAATCTCTCCTTAAACCTTAATGCATCTACCTCACTTTCCAAATCAAAAGAAACTATTGCTTGAAGACCGAGATCTAATAGTATCAATTACGAATAAGTATGATGCATACTCAGATTTCAATTTTGTAAGTCTCTGGGGATATGACACGTCAGAGGACGTAACTATTTCAACCATTTATGACAATTTAGTTGTTAAATTCAAAGATTACATGTCTGATGAGCAATATTATTCGTTTATTGGAACAGCGAACTTGCAAGGAACAATACACGATCTTCTTACTCATTCAAAAGAAGTAGGTATCAAGGAAGAGCTGAGATTAATTCCCGAAGCATGTTTGACGAGAGAGTTAATTGAATTACGTAACTTTGCTATCGAAGAAGACAGGGACAATCTTGATTATGTACTTTCAATCGATGAGCTCTCTCATCTTCAAGGCAGTCGCTACCAGCATCACAGGAAAGCGATCCGCCGTTTTTTTCGAAATTACCCCAGTGCCTCAGTTAAGCGGGTTGACCTTTCAGGTAATGTGAACAGTCAGATAATAGATGTATTTCTCCTTTGGAAAGAAAAAAAAGGGAAAAGCGATGAGGAGACGAGAAGTGAGTTTATTTGTTTGCAGCGCACGCTCTCTGCAGCAAATCAGCTTCCCTTGATCTCGTTGGGTATTTACGTTGAAAATTTACTCATTGGATTTATTATCTGCGATACAGAGAGAGACGATTACGCAGAGTCACACTTTTTAAAATTTGATCCTTCGTTTGACGGTGTAAAATTTATTCTTCATCATCATATGGCTATGCTTCTTTTATCAAAAGGATATAGATTTCTTAATATTGAGCAGGACTTAGGTCTTCCAGGTCTCCGATATGCGAAGGAACGATGCTTACCGATTAAATTTCTTAAGAAATATACGATAAGAGAAGCTAAAAACCGATAAAAATAATTCCTATTACGATCATGAGCAATGAGACCCACTGTATTCCAGAAATTTTTTCCTTAAAGATGAAATAAGCGATCACTATACTTACTCCTGCAAATGCGGAGCTTACTGTCGTCACAAGAGATGCAGGTCCTCTTGAAAGTGCAAAATTAAATAATAATACTCCTAGATTGAGGGTAAGAATGCCTAAAAACGTGATGACTAGCCTCGTTTTGGAGAATGACTTAGAAAGTTTTCTGCCCTTTTTGTCGATGAGAAAAAAAAGAAAAAAATTCGCGAAGTAGAAAAATGGATAATAAAAGTTATACGTATGAACTGAGATATCTGAAAGTACAAGCTTTGCTAAAAAATCTCCTAGTCCAGTAGCGATAGATGCAAAGATAGCCCAAGCCAACCAAGTAAATTTCATTTCGTTCTTGAGGTTCGTTCGGCTCTTCTGAGATCTACTTAACAAAAAGCAACCAACTAGAATGAGTGCTATCATAATGACTTTTTGAAAATTCAGCTGCTCATGAAGGAACAAGACAGAGAGCGATATTGTTGTCACTGGATACGTGGCAAATATTGTTCCGGAGAATGAAACTTGTTTTTTTTCGATCGCATAGTAGTAGAAAATATAAAGAAATGGAATGACCAATAAAATGATTACTTGAGGAAATGATAGCGAAAATGATGGTCGATTAAGAAGAGCAACGGGGATGTATGTTGCAAAATTAATGAAAGATCCAATAAGTACATTCCATACAGGAGGGACAGACTCAAGTCCTTTTTTGATAATGTTTTGACCAATACCCCAAAGTAGTGCAGTTAGAAGAGCAAAGGGGAACCACTCCATATACTAATCTATATTCTCAGGGGGGTAGTTTTTGCCGCGGGTTTCGATCTGTGTCTCTAAGTCATCGGTTTTAAAGACATCGCGGAAGTACTGGATAGTTTTCCCGGTATCAAATGATTTGCATGAGTAGACGTCAACGGTGATAAAGCGACGTTTAATAAAGGTGTGAATTGCAATATGCGACTCTTGGATGATGACAAAGCCTGACCATCCACCAGGATCATTCTTGTCATTTGCCTCTGCAAACACGACGTATGGCTTGATCAGTTTTTTCATGCCAATTTTTTCTGGGAGATCATCAAGAATTTTATAAACAACGTTCGCGTCATTTAGTACTTTAGGATCACAATCATACGCATCAAGCATCAGGTGAAGGCCAAAAGGAACTTTTCTTGCCATATTTATGAAACTACGTCATGAAAACGTAGGAATATTCGTAGTGTAAGTGAGTCAGAGAGAAGATGTCAAGCGGCGGGACGTAACTATCACTTCTTTCCGAAACCTATGTCATATCGAGTTCTGCATTGCAGAACGAGATATCTCACTGGAGATTTCTCAGTCGCCTCAGGCGACCTCGAAATGACAATACTCAGGCGACCTCGAAATGACAATACGTTGGAAACAACTGAATAGATACCGCTTTTGAGATCAATTATTCACCTGCCAATTTCTCCTTGAAGTAGTCGACAAAGGGGTTTATCGCAGGATTTTGGTCGTGTGAAAGGGCGAGAAAAAGAGTCAGATACGCTCCGTAGATGAGTACCTCAAAAAAGTCTTCATACAGAGTGGAGCCGCTTGTGGCGAACGTTGAGTAAGTGTGTCCGTTTTGTTTGATGACATCGGCTGTCAGCTCAATCCGTTTCTGAATCTTCGGAGTGTAATTATCAGTTGTAAGCAGGAGAAAGTGGAGAGGGGAGCCGTTGGGAAATTTCAGCCCCTCCATGAGGTGATGATTGAGGTCCGGGATTATGAAAAAGCAGGAAAATGTCTTTCCTGTCTCGTTGAACTGATTTCGAAGAATATGTGCATTTCCCATCACGTGTTCCGCTGCGACTACGACCGGTATCTTGGTTTCAAATTTCTCGTAGTCGGCCATTGCGCGTTTCTTGAGGTCACTCTGGCGTTCTTCCAGTCGCGTAAAGCAATCGTTCATCTCCTTTTCCTCAAGATCAATAACGTTGAGCCTGCTGAGAATTGCCAGAAGGCCGACTATCGTGTAGCCGTTGCCCAGACGAGGGACTCCCGCGGGGTTGAGTTTTGGGTCAAAGATGTAGGAGAGCGTGTTGTTGGTTTTCGCAAAATCAGCAAGTGGCCCGCCTTTTGTGATAATAAGCATTTTTGCTCCTTGGGCTTTTGTCTCGTGTGCACAGGAGATGGTCTCCTCAGTTGTGCCTGAATAGCTTGTGAGGATAACCAATGTGTGCTCGTCAACGTAAGATGGGATATGATAGTCGGAAATGATCTCGACAGGATAGGGAGCATTTCTACCAAGAAGCGATTTGAGCACAAGTCCTCCGTAGATTGATGCGCCCATGCCGCAGCAGACGATATTTTTTATTTCCCCAATATCCTGGGGGAGTGTCAGCTTGTGCACTTCTTCCCATGCGCTTTTGCATTGCTTGATTGCAAGCTCAGTTGAGCCGAGTGTGTCTTGAGGGTCAATTTTTCTTATGGCATCAAGATCGGTAAAATTGTTCATATTTACTAAAACTCGAAATTCGAATATCGAAATCCGAAATAATATCTAATGATAGAAATCCTAATGACCAAAAATTTTGTACATTCGTATTTTCAAAATTTGAATTTGTTTCGAGTTTCGTGCTTTGGTATTCGGATTTATGAATCTTCTCTATCCTGTTTTCTAATCTCTTCCGTCTCATCTGGTCGTTTATAATCGTCTTCCAGCCGGTATGTCGTCCCGATTTCAGGAGTCGAGACTTCTATTATATCGCAGTCGGTTATTCCGACCAAACGGTGTTTTTGTCCCAGGGTACAGGTGTATCCTTTGCCGGCTTCGAGTTCTGTTTCTACTACTTCACCGGTGGCGTTTTCCCAGACTACTTTTGCTCGACCATTCATAATCATCCAGCTTTCTTGCTTTTTGTCATGTACTTGGAGGGAGAGTCGTTTGCCAGCATCTATGTGAATGATTTTTCCCATATAGGGAAGGTTATCGGGGACAAAATGTAATTCGTAGCCCCATGGCTTGTTAATTTTTTTGGCGTAAGGGGAAGTTGAAAACATCGCTTTGTCAAACTTCGAGGTATCAAGCATATCTCTTATGTAGAGAGAGAAAGTTCATCTTCTATTCGATCAACCCGTTTCTCTAGCGCATTCTGCCGGACCTTATCAGCTTTGTTTCTCTCAACTGACGCGATAATATCAACTTCCATGTTTTCCATTTTTGATAGTAGTTCTTTTTTCATAATATTTTCAGGCCCTGCTTCGTTGCAAATTGCTTCAGGTCCTCTTTCGTAGCAACATTTACTAGAGATTTTTTAAGTAATTTACTTATTAGTTTTTCTATTTGTTTTAGATCTTGTGCGATCATACAGAGAATAAGCTTATATCATTTTTTGAAGTTATTTCATCTATGAACAAACGAAGGTAAAGAGGGCTTAACTTACGTTTGCTTTTTTTTGATAATTTTTTGACCTTTTTCATAACTGTAAAAGAAGCAATTTTCAATGCCTTTCGTTCAATTCGTTTTAAATATTTTATCTGCAGTGATCCCAAGATGCTCTTTTTATCAATACGAATGCATAATTCTTTCATCTATTTCTTTATAATAATTTTGTTATTTTCCACATCAATATCATTCATAAACACACTCTACGCTTTTTTTGTAAGAGTTTCAATATAGCTTACTAGTTCATTTCTCTTTTCCTCCATAACAGTTTTCTCTTTTGCTTCGACATTGAGGCGCAGGAGAGGTTCTGTGTTTGAGGACCTGACGCTGAAACGCCAGTCAGGATAAGAGATAGCGATTCCATCAAGGGTTATAAGCTTACCGTCTTTGTAGGTCGTTTTCAGTGTCTCGAGGATTTCGGGTGCATTCTTCGCAGTGAAATTGATTTCTCCAGATTCGTATGATCGTCTCAGCTCCTCAGCTAGTCCGGAAAGTGTCTTGCCAGATTCAGAGAGAGCTTTCAGTACTGCAATGATGGTCATGACTTGTGATTCCGCATTTCCTGTTGACTTGTAGAAATAGTGGGCTGAAGACTCGCCAGAAAAGACCGCTCCGGTATTGCCCATCTGTTCGGTGATAAATGCATGACCAACTTTGGTAATCTCATATCGTCCACCTGATTCTTCAATGATCGTTTTTGGCGTTAGGATGTATCTGATGTCAAAGAGAACAAGACTCCCCGGTTGTTTATCGATGAGCTCCCGCGCAATAAGGGCTGTGATTATCGATGCCGGGACGACGTGTCCTTTCTCATCAATAAAAAAAAGCCTGTCTCCATCACCATCAGGGGCAAGGCCAAAATCAGCTTTGTCTGACAGGACCCGTTCCTGAAGGTCTTTCAAATTGGCATAGTCCAGTGGATCAGGCTGGTGAGCAGGAAACGTTCCGTCAAGCTCGAAGTTCATCCGGATAAGGTCCGCGGGGATTTTTTTAAAAATCGCATCAATATAGGTGCCGCCCATGGCATTGGCGGGATCAGCGACAATTTTGTATTTCTTAAGCTGCGGATTGTGAAAAAAAGACAGGGCTGAGTCAACCTCACTCTCGACGATGTTTGTTTTAACCGCTACACCTCCTATGTGTGTTTGGTCTGGAGTAGGGGGGGTTTCGCATATCTTTTTGACATCCTCCATGCCGGTTGATTTTCCGATTTTAATGAGGCCAGTTGGACTGCTGCGGACAAACTTAATTCCGTTATATTCTTTGGGATTATGGGATGCTGTTATTTGAATCCCGCAGTCATAGTGGTAGTGGAAAACTGAGAAATAAAATGTAGGCGTTGATACAAGTCCGATATCAATGACATGTGCACCAAGCTTCACCAAACGATCTCTTGCAACAGCAAAAAGACTTGGTGAGGAGACGCGCATGTCTCGTCCCAAGACGACGGTGAGACCAGCTTTCTTACCAAACGAATCCTGAAAGAATTGGTATATGGAATCTATGATCGGCGCAATCGTCTCTTCGTTTATTTGTGTTGGATAAATGCCGCGGATATCGTAGGATTTAAAAATTGATGAGTCAATCATCATGTGTCTTTTATGTTAAAGCTGAAGGAGGAAAAAGTCAATGGAAGCAGGCAGCGACAGATCGTTTGTACCGGTCTTGCGCTTCTTGTCAAGGAGAAAAAGTCGTTCATGGAGCCTGAGAAGTTGCTCAGTGGTAAAGTGAGCAGCTTGTGTTTGAAGTTTGCTCTTTTGCCATGGGGCAAGTTTTTTTACCTCTTCAATCTCAGCATGTTCTTTGAGCGCGAGGAGCTGGCGGATAAGTCTGACGAGCATAGCAAGAAGCATCTCTTCACCTACATCGTGTTTTGCCTGTTGAGCCAGGATAATGAGTCTTTTTGTATTGCCCGGTTTTAGCTCATCAAGAAACGTAAAGAGTGTTGATGGTACTTTGTAAAGAAGCGTTTGCGCCTGAGGGATTGAGGAGAGCTGTGTTTTTGTTAATTGTTTTCCTTCCCAAAGGGTTATGTCGTGCTCTTTTCCCTGGCTTGAAATGTAATCTGTGTAGGACGTAAGCTCCTGGCCTTTTTTTACTCTCGCAAAAAGGTCTTCGAGAAAGATGTTTTTTGATTCTTGGAACAATTCACCGCCTTCAAAAACCTGCACGAGATCCGTGATCGTGAATGTACCACCACGAAGCATGATCGGAGAACCGGCAGCCTGTTTCCGCTTGATAAACTCATTTCGTGAGGCAGTGATATTATCACCATGGAGGATTGTAATCATAGGAATGGCCAATACGTACCAATGTCAAATATCCAATGACCAAATGATATTTGTCATTTGACATTTGACATTAGACATTTGACATTTTTTTCTTGTATTCCTTAAACAGCTGGTGTGCTGTTTTACCAAGATGTCTGTCTTTTGTATGGTGGGGGAGAAGGGCTCCTGAGAAGTTTTTCGGAATATGGAGAAGCTCATGGATAAGGACTTTTTTCTTACTGTCTGTGTCGAGTTTGTCGTAGTAGCGGGAAATAACTTCTATAACGTACGCTGCCTGGACATTGAGAGCTCGCTGGAAAATCTTTGGGAAAGCCCAGGTTCTTGCATACGCCCTGGCTTTTGATCCATCGGTCCGATAGCAGAAAATCCGCTCCATATCGATATGTGAAAGCCCGAGAACTTTGCATATATCATGGAGGTCATCTCTCACGTCTTGTGCTTCTTCCCATTCCATAGTTAGAACCCAAATAACCAGCCAAACATTGACATGGCAGCGTATCGAACGCTCACGCGTTTTTTCTTCTCATCTTGCGGAAATGACAGCGTCGGCAAGGTTTTATTTCCCGTCTCACTTCCCAACACTTGTGGGGTTGGAGTTGGGGTGCTGTTTCTGGTTGGCCGGCCTTGTATTTTCAGCATAGCTGCTAAAGATCCATATTGTTTGGTTGGCTTCCCTTCCTTGTCAACAAAAGAAAATATCTCAAATGGCCCTCCTCCTGCACGAAGCAGGAACGGTGCAACCATGACGATATCCTCATCATCCCAGACAGTTTCAAAAGCTTCAGTGTAATAACTTCCGCGTACTTCATCTGAAATTCGTTCACCTGACCAGCCTGTCTCAGTAATAAAAATAGGTAATTTTTTGTATGTTAATTGCCTGAGGAGCGACCTCTCGAAGCGAAAACTCGCGATTGAAGTTGCGTGTTGTATGCTCGGAGGCTGGGAGAAGGACGGATTTGGGTAGGAATGGCTGACGAAGCCATCTACCTGGTTAAATATTCCTGGTACAGCGTTATTCATTCGCTGGAGGTAGGTTATTTTGTTGATCGCACCATTGCCGTTTATGGAGGCATTATCAAGTCCAGCTGTAAGGATATAAAAATCAGGACTGCGTGATTTGAAGACAGTCACTGTGTATGAGAGGAGCTGGGCGTATTCTGCAGGGTTTGCCCGGCCGCCCCACTCGTCATTGCGGTTTACCTCATTAAACACACTCACGTATCTGTTTTTTACTGGCCAGTCGAGGGAATCGAGAAAATTTGCAAAATCTAAAACATCCTCTTCCTTCGGTCTCCGCCAGACTTTTGTATTGAAGAAGTCTCCTTCTGTCGCAAGCCTGATTATCGGAACAACCTTGAGCTTGCGTGCTTTGTTCATGAAGTTCTGCCATTTCTCAAGGTCTCTGTCTCCAGCCTGAATCGGTATAACGACATAACCCCATTCTCCTCCGTTGCTGTTAACAAGCGAAGCTGCGTCAGTAATCTCACTATCAAAAAGAATGTGGATACCGAATTTGTTATTTGGTAACACCAAAGGATCCTCTATGGCATGGGTAAGAGGTGGAAAGAGCGAGGATACAATCATTGTAGCAAGAAGAAAAAGCTTGGACAGGTAGCAGATTTTCATGGTTCCATATTATAACATGTCTGAATTGCATCTTCGATTGTTTCGGAAGTCGTTTCGGAAGTCGCGTTGCGTTTGTCGCTAAGATATATTATGATTCAACTTGTCATGTTTAAAATTGAAAAGCTTGACCTATTAGTATCTCTGTATATTTTCTGCATTCTCCTCTCAGAGCTCATGGGCGGAAAAACATTTTTTATCACAAACATCGGCTCGTTCCCTCTCAATGCCAGTGTGGCGATTTTTCTTCTGCCAATCGTTTTTACGATTAACGATATTGTTATTGAAGTCTACGGCAAAGACAAGGCGCGAAGTATAGTCCGCTCAGGTCTTCTCATGGTGTTTTTGATGATCTTGTTTTCATTTTTGGCAATTTCGCTTCCGCCTTCAACGCGATTTTCTCAAAGAGAAGCATTCTACGACAATATTTTTGGTACATCGATACGAATTGCTTTCGCGAGTTTAACTGCATTCACAATAGCAGAGTTTACTGATATCTTCATTTTCTCAAAAATTCGTCAAAAATTTGGAAAATCGAGACTTTGGCTTCGGAATAACGCTTCAAATATTCTGTCGCAGCTTTTCGATACGGTTATTTTCATGATACTTGCGTTTTATGCATTTGACAGGCCATTTGCGAATAACGTTGCTTTTTTAAGTAGCCTGATACTGCCGTACTGGCTTCTCAAAAGCTTCATGTCTGTTATTGAAACGCCGTTTGTCTACTTGGGAGTTCGTTGGCTAAGAAAAGACAAGTAATCCATTTGTTTTGCAAGGATGAATGTAATCCTCGTCATGGTCCAGTCTATTAATGGAAAAATCACTTTCGGAGATGACCCAAATATCTACAAATGGACCTCCAAAGAGGATCAGGATTTTTTCTTCAGTCTACTCAAAAAACATAGGCTCATCATAATGGGAAGCAAGACATATCTTGCAGCAAAAGAACGAATCAAACCGAACCTGGACAGAAGGCGAAAGAACTTATTACAAGACTTTCGAAAGAGGGTTTTGAAACAGTGCTATTGGTAGGTGGAGGTGAAATAAATAGAGCATTTCTTGAAGAAAATCTTGTCGATGAGTTGTATTTGACACTTGAGCCTAGGATATTCGGGAGAGGGAACAGTGTTTTCGTAGAAGGCGATTTTGAGCACGTGTTGCAACTTCTAGCGTCTACAAAACTAAACGACAAGGGAACTCTCCTTCTTCACTATCTTGTTATGAAAAATGGCAAGTAACGTGTCATTCGGTATTTGCAGCCTCTCACTGCTATAATTTCTTAATGAAGTTTATCTGGCAGAAACTGAAAAGACCATTTTTTGTTCTTGCACCTATGGAGGATGTCACTGATAGTGTCTTTCGTCGTATTGTTGGGAAATACGCTCCACCGGATGTGTATATTACCGAGTTTACCAACACTGATGCGCTGACGTCGCTTGGTGAAAAAAGTGCTTTGCAACGGTTATTGTTTACCGAAAAAGAGCGGCCAATTATAGCTCAGATCTGGGGAATCCATCCGACAAAATTTTATGAAGCAGCACAAAGAATTGCTGCCATGGGATTTGACGGCATAGATATCAATATGGGCTGTCCCCAGAGGGAAATTATCAAAGACGGTGCCTGCTCAGCGCTCATTGCTAATCATGAATTAGCAAAACACATTATTGATGCGACCAAAAAAGGCGCACCTGAACTCCCCCTTAGCGTAAAAACAAGAATCGGCATGCAGAGTATTGAGACAGAAAAATGGATCGGGTTTTTGCTTGAACAGCAACTAGACGCTCTTATCATTCACGCACGCACAGCTAAGGAGATGTCTGATGTCCCAGCGCACTGGAACGAAGTGAAGAAAGCAGTGGAGCTCAGGGATGCGAAAGGACAACAAGCTGTCGTTATCGGCAATGGCGATGTTATTGACAGAGAAGACGGAAAAAAGAAAGCCAGGGAGACAGGCGCAGACGGGATTATGATCGGGAGGGGAGTTTTTCATAATCTCTTTGCGCTCGGAGATAACAGCAGCGTCTGGCCGACACTCGCTCCTGAGCAAAAAATCTCAATTCTCAAAGAGCATGTCAGGCTTTTTGATAAAACGTGGGGGAAACACAAAAAGTTTGCAGTCTTGAAGAAATTTTTTAAGATCTACGTCAACGGTTTTCCAAATGCATCCGCAATGCGTATGAAGTTTATGGAAACGACAACACATGAAGAAGCAATCGTATTGGCAAACAGTATTCTTTCAAAATAATCATTTCTTCTCTATACTGAAATTACCTCTTTTGTCAGGATGTATGGAGAATTGATGGATAAGAAACTACTCGGCCTTTTTCTCTACTGGCGATTGTTTTTGTTCCTGCCGCTTTTTGTCGCGAATATGGTGATCCCTGCGAGAAGAGGATATGAATATACGCTTCTGTCACATTTTATAAACGGCGATAGTCCTCTGAATTATTTTCTCCTATCCCCCTTCGTGAATTTTGACGGGGTCTATTACTTGATGATTTCAGGAGCTGGGTATACGGTAAATGCTGGTTTTTTCCCGCTTTTCCCACTCGTCTTGAAATTCCTTAACCTTCCTTTTGGGACGGTGCATCATTTTACAATCACGCAATACGTTCTCGCGACGATTCTTGTGAACGTCATCGGATTCCTAGTAGCAGTGTTTTTCTATAAACTCGTCCGTCTGGACTACGACAAGGAAGCAGGTTTCTATGCTGTCCTGGGACTACTCTTTTTCCCAACAGCATTTTTTCTCGCAAGTTTTTATAGTGAGGGATTATTTCTTTTGCTCACAATCGTAGCGTTTCTCTTTGCTCGGAAAAAGAAATGGGTTTTTGCAGGTATTAGCGGAGTCCTTTTGACCGCGACGCGTGTCGTCGGAATTGCCATTTTGCCTGCGCTTCTTGTTGAATGGTATATCTGGTGGAAAAGTAGCGGTAAGAAGTTTTCTGTAAGAATTTTTTTAACATCCCTCCTCCCGACTCTTATGACGCCTCTCGGGCTGATTGGGTACATGGTATACAACGCAGTGAAATGGGGAGACGCACTGTACTTCGTCCATGCTCAAGGCAATTTCGCTAACAGCAGGTCTGTTTATGGTGTGATTCTTCTTCCACAAACACTTGTCAGGTATGCAAAAATTCTTACTTCCGTTTCGCCAGGGCAATTTGAATGGTGGATTGCGCTTCTTGAAGTCACTGCAGTTTTGTTTGGTATCACAATGCTTTTTGTTGCGTGGAAAAAGAAAGTCAGGGTGTCTTATTTGGTGTTTGCAGTTATTGCATTCCTCATCCCTTCATCAACAGGAACATTTACTGGCATGCCACGGTATGTTTTGGTCCTTTTTCCGATTTTCATCGCTCTCACACTCCTGAAAAACAGCAAAATCCGTTTTGCTTTGTATGCTGTTTTTTTCGTTCTTCAAATACTTCTTTTTACTCTTTTTGCCAAGGGGTATTTCATCTCCTGATATTCAGGCAGTGATGGGAAGCAACAGCAAAAGCTAATAAATAGCTACTTTCTGGATCTCAAAGATATTTCCTACCGAATAATGGGCGTTAAATGAAATGTTGTTGCCATTTTCGACAAACGGGTCGTTCATCATGTAGTTTCCGCTACTTCCTGAGCGTAGAACAACAAAATGAGTTCCTCCGTAAGCATTGATGCCGACTACCACGGGATGGCCTTCGCTAAGTGCCGAATCAATAGTCGCTCCAATTCTTTCTGCTGTTTTGCCGTTTGCAGAGATTTTATACAGAAGATACGCTGGATAGTAAGAAGCGAAATTCGAGGGATTTGCATTGATGTCACTTGGTAATGTCTTGACACCATAATGTGTCATGACCATAGCCATTGCTGTGACCAAACAGCCATCACTTGCGAGAGTGTATTGGGTACCATTGAGCGAGAGATTTCCCCACTGGGAATCCCGCTGATTGTAATAACAGCCCCAGTCGTCGCAAACCGTTTGGTTGCTCAGGATAGACGCACCTCCTTGGTTTTGGGTAAACCTCGTAAAGCCTTCAAGCTGAGCCTTGGCTTGCGCAAGCAGCCGCTGGTAGTTTGCCTCGCTTCCTTGGGTTTGGGCAAGGAGAACTTTTTTGTTGTCTTTTTCTTTTTGCAAGTCTGCGTTGTAGGTTTCAAGCTGAACTTTGAGTGCCTCAACTTTTTTTTGTTTCTCAACGTAGATTTGTTTCTGGTTGGCGTAATCGACTTTTGCTTGCTGGACAGAATACATCAGCTGTTTATCATGGGCTTGCATCTTTTTAAGGTAATTTTCTTTCGCAAGGTACTTGTTCAGGTCATCAGCAGAAAGGAACACCGAAAGAGAACTAACCGATCCGGCCATGTATGTTGCCTGTATACGCCTGATCAAAACTTTTGTGATGTCTCCCAATGATTTTTCCAGTTGGGAAACCTTGTTTGTAGCGATACCGATATCACTCTCAAGCTGTATAATTTCCTCCTTTGTCGATGCGATTTTATACACTGTCAGTTTGATTTGGTTATCCATGACTGCGATTTGCGAGGAAAGTGAGCGTTCTTGCCCTTGGAGTTCAGTTATTTTTCCCGTAAGTTCTGTAATTTTTTTTCTTAGGTCCTTGATGGTCCCAGTATTATCTGTCTCTGCGCTCTCAGTTGCTTGATCCTCTGCGGAAACACGAGTGATGTAAAAGAGAGATAGTAGCGGCAACGCTAGCGAAAAAAAAACGATAGGCAGAAAAACGCTTCTTCGCATTGTGGAGCATTTATTATACCAAGGTGACAATGCGAAAGGCAAGAAGAAGCAGGACAAAGTATTCTCATACTTGACTAGTATAAGTTTGTTCTGTTATTGTTGGTATTATTATGTTTTCTTCGCTACTCATAACGTTTCGTGAAACGCTTGAGGCAGCTCTGGTTGTTGGCATAGTCATCACCTTCCTCACAAAAACTAATCAACAAATCTTCAAAAAATTCGTCTGGCAAGGGGTTTTTTCTGGAATTGGTCTTGCAGTTTTGGTTGCTGTCGTTCTTGAAGCATTCTTCGGAGGTTTTGAAGGAAGGGCTGAGGAAATTTTTGAAGGAATACTTATGTTTGTCACTGCAGGGTTTTTGACTTGGATGATTCTCTGGGTTCACAGACAAAAGGATGTTGCAAAAAGAATTAAAGAAAAGGTGGCACTTCACGCACAAAAGGGCTATGGTATTGGGATACTCATTCTTATTGCAAGCTCAGTATTTCGAGAAGGTGTTGAAACAGTACTTTATTTGAAAGCAAGTAGTCTTGCGGGAGCATCAAACCAACTAGCTGGTGCTGTATTTGGTATACTTTTGGCTTTGGGTCTTGGATACGTTCTCTTTCGATGGGCAATTAGAATAAACCTCTCACTGGTTTTTAATGTCACGAGTATATTCCTTCTTCTTTTTGCTGCAGGTCTCGTAGCCCATGGCGTGCATGAGTTTCAAGAGGCCGGATTGTTACCGATATTTACGTTCGATCCAGTACTCAACATTTCTCACATATTAGACCACAAGAGCACCCTCGGAAGCTTGTTGCGAGTTGTTTTCGGGTATACGAGCAAACCGACAATTCTTGAGCTTGTTTCATATAGCTCATATGTTGTTTTCATTCTTTGGTTACAGCGATTCACCGACCGCATCTTGCTAAAGCGCGCCTCGTAGGGAATGTTGTCGTCTACGGTGAGGGTAGGACGTTTATTTTCATTTTTTGCAGCTTGTGAATAGAATCGTCTTCTCGCCGACCCGACGTCCTGTCTATTCGAACGATCTTTAGCGTTTTGGGAACGATTAAGGCTAATATTTCAAGAGTCAGAAGAAGAGTGAGCACAAGTATTTACTCAATATTCTTTTTGCTAAACACATCTATTTCAGATATAGGATAGTGACGAATGTTACGTGTAACGAGACAGTAACTACTGATGATACATGTTGCTGCAATTAACGTATCCACAGTTGGTAATACTTGACCCTTTTTACTATAGTTATATCTGAGTTCTCCGGCTTTTTCAGCTACTTCTCGTGTAACAGGAATTGTTTGAGCGATAGCATAAAGCTGTGGAAGATAAAGTGTAGCTTCGTTTTTATCCCATCCCGAACGAAGTTCTGATACCGAGAGGACTGAAGTGACAATATCTCCTATGCTACTTAATTTTTGAATAATTTCAATTGCTTCAGGTCTCTTCTTAAACAAGTCAATAAGAAAATCAGTCTCAAGAAGGTACGTTTTCATTCAGTAAGCTCTTTGGAGCGATTTTTGTCGTCAGTAGTTCTCATTTTTTCAACAAATTCAGCGCTATTCTTAATGTCTTTAAATGCGGGTGGTAGTGTCGAAAGTTTCTTAAGCGCATCTTTTCTCCGTTCCCGAATAAGTTTTTCTTCAATTGCTAAGCTGATAAAACTACTCTTTCCTCGCTCTGGAACTTCTTTCTCAAGCTCATAAATAAGTTCCTTAGGAATAGTGATATTGATGCGCACTACTGTAGTATTGTTTAACATAATTTGGTTCCCTAATACACACTTAATATACTCTATCTTATACACACTTGTCAAGAGTCAATATGCCAAGTGTAGTTAGAATCCCGTTAGGTGGCCACCTATTTGAAGCCAAGAAGAATTTACTCATACTTAAATTTAAAACGATGAGATTAGCTCGTTTTATCAAGCTATTCGTGATTGTGACAAAGGTATAGTTCCCTTCGGTGACCCCTACGAGAGTCGAACTCGTCTTCCAGGGATGAAAGCCCTGTTTCCTAACCGATAGAAGAAGGGGCCAACTTTGCGTAGAGCTTACCTGCCCGCTATGCTTCGCAAAAAGCGATGCAGGCGAGGAGCAGAGCACAAAGTGTAGTTGTATTTTACCAAAATATCGTGTTTGATGCGACTTGACTGCTTTTGCTTGTCAAGCTCAAGCACGCTTGTTATAATCGAATTCATATAATACGCGCTGAGGGTTTACACCGAGGAGCAAAGCGATTGATGGGCGGGTTGCACTCGCCGGATTTAAGCTCTATGTTTTTTGTATATGTTCTGAAGAACGACTGGAGCAACAAAATTTATGTCGGTCAAACGATTGATTTAGAAACAAGACTAAGGAAGCACAATGGTTTATTACGAAGTAAATTGAACAGTTATACAATGTTAAATAAAGGAAGCGGAACATGGATAGTCATATACAAGGAAGAGTACTTGACAAGACACGAGTCACTAAAGAGAGAGAAATATTTAAAATCTCATGCAGGTAGAGATTGGTTAAAGAAGCATATGGGCCCGTAGCTCAACGGTAGAGCAGTAGCCTTTTAAGCTATTGGTTGACAGTCCGAATCTGTCCGGGCTCACATACAAATGCTCAGTGGTAGATCCGGCTGCGCCGGACTTTTAAGCTCTTGGTCGTGGGTTCGAATCCCCCCTTGGTATATGCCTCAGGATTGTAATCCCTACACAAATAGCTTATACTTATTGATTGCTTTCGTCTGATTCATTTCACGAAAATTTTCTATGGAAACAATAAAGGTCAAGGGCGCAAGAGAACACAATCTCAAAAACATCGACATGGAGATCCCGAAGAACAAGCTAGTTGTTCTTACAGGACTATCAGGTAGTGGTAAATCCTCACTCGCTTTCGACACGATTTACGCCGAAGGGCAGAGGAGATATGTTGAAAGTCTTTCTTCGTATGCCAGGCAGTTTCTTGGCACGATGAAGAAGCCTGATGTGGATTTGATAGAAGGTTTGTCTCCTGCAATTTCAATTGACCAAAAATCTACCTCACATAATCCGCGTTCGACTGTCGGTACAGTCACTGAGATCTATGACTACTTGAGACTTTTGTTCGCAAGAGTTGGCCACCCACATTGTCCAAAATGCGGCCGGGAAATCTCGAGGCAGTCCAAAGAGCAAATAATCGATGCAATTTTAGGGCTACAAGCAACGAATCCAGAACCTGGAAAAAGGCCAGTCCGCGTCATGCTGCTTGCACCTCTTATAAAAGACCGTAAAGGCGAGTACACAGAGCTTTTTTCAAATCTGAGGAGACGGGGGTATCGGAAGGTACGTGTCGATAAGAGAATTTATGCTCTTGACGAAGAGTTTGTGCTCATAAAAACAAACAAACACACGATAGAGCTCATCATTGATTCACTCGTTTTATCAAAAGACACTGATAGAGTACGGGTAGCAAATGATGTCGAGCAAGCGCTGAGTTTCGGCGAAGGCGAGATGATCGTATCTCTTATCAAAGACGCTTCGTTTGACATTCCTGACAAACCAACAAAAATGGAAGATATTCTTTTTTCAGAGAAATTTGCCTGTCCTGTCGATAATATTTCGCTTCCTGAGATTGAACCACGGACGTTTTCTTTTAACACTCCGCATGGTGCATGCCCGACGTGTACCGGAATGGGGAGAGTGCTTGATGTAGACAGGGAGCTTGTTTTCAATGAAAACCTCACAATTAATGAAGGAGGTATTTTACCGTTTTTCAATCTCTCAACAAATGATACGTGGTTTTCGCGGACTTTCAGGACGTTTTGCACAGAAAACGGCATCCCACTTGATGTTCCGTTTGGAGAGATGGACGATGCGAAAAAAGAGCTTCTGATTTACGGAACCGGTGAGAAAGAGTATTTCGTGAAAGGAGAAAACAGATGGGGAAGCATCACGACGATTTCAGAGCCTTTTCGCGGTATCGCTCACGAGCTAAAAAGCAGATACGAGCAGTCAGAATCATCCTACATGAAAAGTCAAATAGAAAAATTCATGCGTTATGAAGTATGCGAGACGTGTCATGGTGCACGGCTCAAACAGGAAGCGCTTTCAGTGACGCTCAGCGGAAAATCAATTGTCGAGGTGTGTGATATGTCAATTGGAAATGCAGCAGTCTTTATTGATAATTTGGCTGATTCTTTTTCACGAAGAGAAAAAGAAATCGGAAAACTCATTCTCCGTGAGATTCGAGAGCGGTTGCATTTTCTTGTCGATGTGGGTCTTGAGTACCTCACGCTTTCTCGGTCTGCCACGACGTTGGCAGGAGGGGAGGCGCAGAGAATACGCCTCGCCTCACAAATTGGTAGCGGTCTCACAGGTGTCTTATATGTCTTGGATGAGCCCTCGATTGGTCTTCACCAACGTGATAATACTCGCCTTATTCATACGCTCAAAAGACTTCGTGATTTAGGAAACAGTGTGTTAGTCGTCGAGCATGACCAGGAAACGATGGAGGAGTCAGACTACATATTCGATTTCGGTCCGGGAGCAGGAGAGCAAGGAGGCAACATAGTAGCTCAGGGTACCGTTGAAGAAATTAAAAAAAATCCCAATTCAGTTACGGGTGCATACCTTAGTGGGAAAAAGAAGATCTCATTTCACGCAAGTCAAAGTGAGATCGGTAAAGACGAAAAAAAAGAGTTAACGCTCGTAGGAGCTCACGAGCATAATCTAAAAGATGTTACTGCCTCAATTCCTCTTAACAAACTTGTCGTCATAACCGGAGTTTCAGGAAGCGGAAAGTCCACACTGGTGAATGATATTCTCTTCCACGCATTGATGATTGAAAAAAGCCCATTTCACAGGCAAAAACCAGGTCAGTTTCAGAAATTACTCGGCGCAGAACATGTTCGGCATGTTTTTGCCATTGACCAGTCTCCAATAGGGAGAACACCACGGAGTAACCCTGTGACCTATACCGGAGCGTTTACCTATATACGGGAGCTTTTTGCAAAAACAAAAGAGGCAAAAATGCGCGGGTATGGTCCAGGTCGATTTTCTTTTAACGTCAAAGGCGGACGGTGTGAGGCGTGCGAAGGTGAGGGTCAAATAAAAATAGAGATGCAGTTTCTCCCTGACGTGTATGTCACCTGTGAAGTGTGTAACGGCCAACAGTACAACAGGGAGGCTCTTGAGGTTTTATTTACCGACAAAAACATAGCAGAGGTTTTGGACATGAGTGTTGATCAGGCTCTTGAGTTCTTTTCGTATGTTTCAGGACTCTCCCATAAATTGCAAACTCTTAAAGATGTCGGATTAGGATATATTGGCATTGGGCAGCCAGCTACTACATTATCTGGTGGAGAGGCACAGCGAGTGAAGCTCGCGACAGAACTCGCAAAAAGAGGGCGAGACGCGCTCTATATCCTCGATGAGCCGACAACAGGACTCCATTTTGCCGATTTAGAAAAGCTGTTACTCGTCTTGCGCAAGCTCGTTGATCAAGGCAATTCAGTAATCGTTATAGAGCATAACCTGGATGTCATTAAAAATGCCGACTGGATTATTGATCTTGGCCCTGAGGGAGGAGATAAAGGGGGAGAGGTCGTCGCCAGAGGGTCTCCGGAGGAAATTGCAAAAAATCCACGGTCTCACACGGGAAAGTATCTACAAAAAGTACTGTAATTTTTGAATTGTTTATGTGGGAATGGGATATCTTTGACTTTGAGTATTTGAAAACGTGAATTCTTGATGATCAAAAATTCAAGATATCAAACATCTTTATCTAGAATTTCCCACTTCACACTTCAAAAAATCACAGTGTATACTAAGTAAATGGATCGCATATGCACAAGGCTGTTATTCTTATTTCTCTTTCTTTTCTTTTATTTCAGCCCAAACGATGCTTTTGCCTCTGAATATTTCTCAACGTCCTACTACGTGACCTACACAGTGCAGGAGAATGGAAATACGCACGCGAACATGCGGGTGACGCTGACGAATAAAACCAAAGATTATTTTGCTTCCTCCTACAAGATCCAAGTCGGGTTTGAGCATGTCCAAAACCTTGAGGCTAAAGATCCTGACGGACCGCTCAATCCAAAATTAGAAAAAGTCGAAGGGGGTAGCCTCATCGAGGCTGATTTTAGTAAGCGTGTTGTCGGAGAAGGAAATCAGCTTGTCTACACGATCCAGTTTGATACTCCAGATGTCGCAAAAAAAGACGGAGAGGTATGGGAGATAAATATCCCAGGACTCTCAGATGCAAATGAATTCGCTGATTTTACAGCAGAAGTGAAAGTTCCTGCATCTTTTGGAGAGCCAGCCTACATTAAGCCCCAACAGCGTACAAACAAAACAATTTTTACCAAAGATCAACTAGGCAAGTCAGGTATCTCGATAGCCTATGGTGAGAAGCAAGTCTATGCATTTAACCTCTTTTACCACCTCAAAAATAGCAATTTATTTCCGATTCGGACTGAGATTGCACTTCCACCGAGCACAAACTACCAAGACGTCTACATCGAGTACATGAACCCTAAGCCTCAAAACGTGACGATTGATGGTGACGGAAACTGGTTGGCTACATACAGACTTGCACCATCTCAGCGGTTTACGGTGCAAGCACGTGGGACAGCGGTCATAGGGTTACTGCCTAAAAAAGAACCGCTCTCTAAAAAACAGCTGGAAAAATATCTCGTGCAGAAGCCGTATTGGGAAAGTGCGAATCCTGAGATAAAAAAGCTTTCAGCAGAACTAAAAACACCAAGGGCAATTTATGACTACCTTGTCAAAAATTTGGAGTATGATTTTTCCCGGGTTGTGGAGAATAAACCCCGTCTTGGTGCACTTGGTACACTCAGACAGAAAAACTCCGCAGTGTGCCTGGAGTTTACTGATTTATTTATCGCACTCGCTCGTGCCGCTTCGATTCCGGCAAGAGAAGTTGACGGGTTTGCAAATACCGAAAACTCCAGGCAACGCCCACTGTCACTTGTGAAAGATATCCTTCACGCATGGCCTGAGTATTATGACCTGGAAAAGCAGGCGTGGGTAATGGTAGATCCGACCTGGGGAAACACGACAGGAGGAGTTGATTATTTCGATGTTTTGGATTTTGACCATATGGCATTCGTGTTACGTGGCGTTGACAGTGAGTACCCCGTCCCTGCAGGCGGATACAAATATGAAGAAGACGAGAACCTAAAAGATGTCAACGTTTCTTTCCCACGTTTTTTTGAAATTCCCAAGGCGAGCATTAGTGTTGTCACAGATGAGAAGGTGTCTCACCATTCTTTACTTCCTGTGAAAACAACGTTTACGGTAACTAATACAGGGCAAGGGCTCTCTCCTGCGCAGAAAATAAGCATCGCATCAGATGAGTTGACTCCGAAACTTCAGTTTGAGGAAATCGCCGCTCTTCCGCCTTTCGGACATAGTGATGTACAAGTAGAATTTGATCCGGTGCCGATTTTGACAAACAAGAGCTTCCCCCTTACAATTACGGTTGGAGGCATTACCCTGGCTGGTTCCATTCGTGTAACTCCGCTCCTTTTTTCCGTATATGTCATTGCAGGAGGGTCATTTATTGCGCTACTTACCTCAATCATATTTGTCGTTACCAAAAAAACCCGGCGTATACCGGTTTCTTGACCGTGATAAGCATATCCTGTACGTTGGGAAGGCGATTGATATTCGCTCTAGAGTATCCTCATACTTCACAAACAAAGACGTTCTCCTTGAAAAAACGCGGGTCATGGTTTCCCAGATTGAAACAATTGAGGTAACGATTGTCGAGTCTGAGATAGAGTCTCTTCTCCTTGAGGCGTATCTTATAAAGAAATTTCAACCAAAGTATAACGTTCGGATGACAGATGGCAAGTCATACCCTCTCATTCAGATCACGACAAAAGATACGTATCCAGCAATTATTTTTGCGAGAAAACCAGAAGACCCGAAGTCGTATTATTTCGGGCCATACCCAAGCAGCGGGTCAGTCAAGAGAGTGTTGAAGCTATTACGAAGGGTTTTTCCGTATGTTTCAGTACGAAATCACCCAAAACGAGTATGTCTTTACCATCACCTGGGTCTTTGCCCGTGTCCTCCTGTGTTTGATTCACCGGAACTTCGAAAGACATATAAAAAACACATAAGACAAATTGTCGGCATTCTCGAAGGTAACGCGAGGGGGATTCTGAGGGAGCTTGAAAAAGAGCGGAATGCATTGGTGAAGGAGGAGTGCTTCGAGGAGGCTAATAATGTACACCACCAAATTACGGCACTCTCATATGTCACGCAGCCTTTCCGTCAAGCGTTTGAATATGATGTAAATCCAAATCTTCGAAGCGACATGCGGGAGAAAGAGCTCGTGAGTTTACGTGATGTACTTGTGTCCCATGGATTAGATATTGACCTTCCGCATAAAATTGAATGCTACGACATTTCAAACATCCAAGGAACAAACGCCACAGGATCGATGGTCGTATTTGTAGGAGGTGAAAAGGAATCAAGTCTTTATAGAAAGTACAAAATCAGGCGTAGAAGCACACCTGATGATTTTGCGAGCATGGAGGAAGTACTGACTCGCAGGCTCAAGCATACGGAATGGGAGTATCCTGACTTACTCGTTGTTGACGGCGGAAAAGGCCAGATTACCAGTGCACTAAAGGCTATAGCAAAGTTTAATTTGCAAATTCCTTTGATTGGATTGGCGAAACGAGAAGAAACAATTGTCATCCCAGTTCTAGCTTCGCAAGGCCACGCCTTGCAAGAAAAAAGGCGAAAATATTCAGTTGTTGAAGACTTAGGATTCGTTGAGATTTTATTGCCTAAAGACTCACCAGGTCTCACGCTCCTTCGGCGTATCCGCGACGAGGCCCACAGATTCGCAGTCACCTACCATCGCAGTCTCCGAAGCAAACAATCGTTAAGGTGAAATATATTTGATACTATGATTTAAATCATGATATCAATTTTCGCAGCTTGCCTGACGGTATCCGTAGCTTCGATTACATCTGAATGGAGTACTATGTCCATCATAGAAAACTTTTGTTAAGAAAAATGCTTCGAGAATAAAGAGGAGGAAGATCTTTTAGACTTGCGAAGATCGAATCGCTTCAGGTTGAGAGCCTACGTACCTGATTGCTCCTTGTGTCCCAAGAGAAAGCCCTTCAATTGCAACCATAATAACCTCTGAAGACCTAAGATCACCATTTGTACCAATATGTCCAACTCTTGTTCCAAATGCTACCCTTCCATATGTAAATGCTGCAGCGCTCATTCCCTGTAAAAATGCTTTTAACTTTTCCTCTGAATAAGGATCAAGCTCATCTCGCAACCAGTCACTGGTAGCCAATACAACGCGTTCAAGAGTGGGGACACTGTCATCTTGTAAACCAAGAGGAGTTAATCTTTCAGCTATTCCTAAATACGGATTCGTTGTGCAAGACTGAGGGTCAGAAAGTCTTCGTAATAAATCTTGATAAGTCGTAGCCCTTTCAGCTTCGTTCTCTCCACTAAGGATGTCATATACCTCCATGCCATGAAGAATTAAGGCCTCTTGGTTATATTCTCCTCGTGCAGCTCTGGCCTCATCAAAGATTCCTGCAGGTGTTAGTTTCTCGATCATATTATTATAAGATTGATTATAGGCTTGTGCGTTTCCATTGTCAATACAGGCTTAATCATTTCCTCTCCACCGTATACTCATACGGAAAATAGAGAAAGGCTGCGGGGGATTCGGCGATGAGGTATTTTTGGAAGTCAGCGTAGATACTTTTTCTCTCTTTTTCATCGAGTGTTTTTCTTCCGTCTTCCAGGAGCTTGTCTATTCGGTTTCCCATCAACTTCCTCGATTACTGTTTCAACTCCCACTGACTTCCATACTTCCTGAATTGCAAGTGCTGTTTTACGGTACTTGGGTAGCGTCTTTAGCGTTATCTTTATGACTCCACTGCCGTTTGTCTGCTCTTTTGCTGCGTCGAGTAGGAGATGGGCGTGTGAGAAATCCTGGTGCTTCTCGATGCCATCGTTATTGGCAAATTTTGACGACGGAGCATACGGGAGAAACGCTCGTTCACCAGTGGCAAATGATTCGGGAAGGGCATAGGAAAGTCCGCTTCTAATTTTCGGGTCTGAAAGGACAGGATCTCTGGTGTCAAAAAAGAGCGTGACGAGGATTGTCCGATCAATTGTTTTTTGTATACTTGTGTTTTTATAGTGTACAAACTCAGTATTGAGAAAGGTCGCAGTCGAAAGCCCGAGTGCCTTTTTGATTTCACCGAGTGCAAAGGCAATTTTCAAAGCGTCTTCGCTTGGATAAAATGAGTACCGCTCAACCAGCAGCTTATCTCGATTTGAGACAATTGTGAGCGATTTCACGAACTCTCCGTTCAGTTCAATATTCTGGATGCTGAATTCCCCTAAGCCTACAAATCCTTTACGCATAATAGGTCTCGTGACAGTGACGAGAAAGGGAGTGTACTGATCGTGAAGAGTGAATGATACTGTGTCATCATCAATGACTTCTTTTTTTACACCACGGAACTCATACGGAAGCGTTTTTGCAGTTAGCTTCCTTCCATCGCTGTAGAAAACATCATTTCTTAAGGTAAAAACGTATGTTTTCCCACCGTTTTTTATTTCCCAAGACCTTGCAGCATCTGGTTTGATGCTTCCATCATTCTCTACTTTCGTGAGTCCCCGAGAAAGCTTTTGATGGATGTCATGGGGCAAGGTGTCGACTGAGTAAGCACCAATGTAGCCAATTGAGCTTCTTTTTTCAATTGGTAAGAGGCTTAGAAGAAACCGAGAGGTAGACAGAAGTGTAAAGAAAATTACCAAACCAGCTATGAAAGAAAGTACGATCGCTTTCCCCCATTTCTTTACATATGCTTTCAGAAGCCAAAAAAGCAGCCTTTTATTTACCGCCATAGATATCTTTACTGGATTACCAGAAGAACCGAGAATACCGCGAGGAGGATGGAGGAAACAATAGTTACGCCTATAAGAACTTTCTCCAGTGACTGTTTGCTACGGTAAAATTCTCCGCCTCCTCCAAAAGCAGGCGACAAACCTCCACCCTGGGCTTGTAAAAGGATTGCAATAATAACAATAATTGCTGCAACGATCTGAAGAATCTGCAAGATAACCATAGGGGTATTATATATGTTCAAGCACGACTCGCGCAAGTTTTTTTGAGTCGTGGTAGAGGGGGAATGACCGGTCAACAATGTCTTTTACTACAAACCGATAGCAAGGACTTTTCTCTTTCGGGATCGTGACGTACGTGTATTTGTACTTCCGAGGTATAGGGAAAGCAAAGTCGTTATTTGCGATAACAGTATCAAATGGAAAGCTGCCAAGATGTTTCTGAATAGCGCTGACGTAGTGGGCAACGTCGTAGCCTTTTGTCTCAAACGGCTTATTTGCAACATTGACGATGTACATTTTTCTTGCTTTTGCGTCTATGAGTTCTTTCCTAATTGCAGGAATAAGAAGCACAGGCAGAATTGTCGTGTACAAATCGCCAGGACCTGCGATGAGGAGATCAGCCTCTCGTATAGCCTGAAGTACTTCTTTTGGCACAGAAGGATTTTCAGGATGAATCGTAACGTGCTCAAGAATACGCTTTCCTTTGTATTTCCCAAGGTCAATTGTTTGCTCCCCCTCTACTTCTCTATTGTCAATTGTTCGAGCAGTGAGTGACAGTGCGTCAGTCGTTGCGGGGAGGACTTTTCCTGAAGTATTAAAAAGTTTCTCCAAAAGGAGCAGTCCTTTTTGGACATCTCCTGTCACTTCCTTTGCTCCGACAAAAAGTAAATTGCCCAATTTTTGCCCAGCAATCTGGTTGTCAGCAGCGTATCTGTTGCCGGGAAAACGATAGGTGAGCAGTCTTGCAAGTTCGCCATTGGTTTCCTCTGTCAGTGCCGCAAGGCATGAGATGGCGTCTCCGGGAGGAAATATGTTGTAAAGGCGCCTCAGCCTTCCGGCAGAACCGCCATTGTCTGCTGCTGAAACAACAACAGTAATATTTCTCGTATATGTTTTGAGGCCTTTTATGAGGTTAACGGTACCAATACCTCCACCTAAACAGACAATTTTTTTTGTATTCATCGTGTTAGCCATGCAAGAACTGAAGTAACAGCATATACAATGAAGGCAGAAATAAGAAAAGCAAAAAATATATTAATACTCATTCTTGGAATAACAAATCCTGCAAACGACGTACCGGTAAGTACAAATGCCTGAATCTTAATACTCGGAATAAAAACTGTCAACAGATACAGAAGAAAAATATTGACAAGCCAGGAAAATATACCGAGCGTGATAATATTTAGCGGGAACGTGATGATGCTTAAGACCGGTTTTATAAACATAAATAAGAGCGTGAGCACGAGCCCACCAAAAATCATTGTTCCCACCCCGCCTTGTATTGTGACTCCTGCGACGACTAACTCAAGCAAGAAAAGCGAGATAGCATAGAAAACAGTGTTCCGAATGAGAGATTTCATGTACGGCAACAACTGCACGCATGCACCGCATTCCCGGCATGCGTAGGCAGTACAAAATGATGCTATCAGATTGGGCGAGAGCCTGTCAAACGTAGATAAACCTACACGTCAATCAAAACAGAATGTCAATCAAGGCTCTTTATGTAAAATTCTTGAAATGACACGAGTGAGGGAGTAGAATGATACGACTTCTATGGACATGATTCTATGCCCACACTGTCACAAATGAGACTAAAAGAAGCGGAAGAAGAGAGAACTTCTACGAAGCAAAGACTTGGGCGGCTTATGGAGCAACTTCTCAAAGAAAAGGAAGAGAAAAGGGCTTTACATGCGAAAGATGAAGAGAGAGAATTGGCATACAGAAAGAAATTAGAAGAAGAAGAGGCCAAGATCCGTCTTGATGCTCAGAAAAAAGCAGAGGATGACCAGCGCCTGAAAATTCTGGAGAAGGAAAAGCAGCTTGAGAGCGCACTAAAAGAAACTGAAGACTTACGTCGAAAATTACAACAAGGTTCCCAGCAGCTTCAAGGTGAGGCATTTGAGCTTGCGTTTGAATCGTTACTTGCTACGCAATATGCCCACGACAAGATTCTGCCGGTGGGAAAAGGGATCAAGGGAGGAGATATCATCCAGGAGGTTTGGGATGCAAAAGGAAATTATGTCGGCAAAATTCTTTGGGAACTTAAAAACACAAAAACGTGGGGTCCATCCTGGATAGACAAACTTAAAAACGATAAGCGGACTATCAATGCAGACGAGGCGGTTCTCATCACAGAGATTCTTCCACCTGATATGAAAACTGCCGGGTGGAAAGATAACGTCTGGGTGACTAGACATGACTTCGTCATTCCGCTTGCCGATACTCTGCGAGCAAAACTTATCCAATTGTTTTACGTCAAAAACTCAGTCCAAGGCAAAGATAAGAAAATGGAGATTTTGTATAGTTACCTTTCGGGATCAGAATTTCGCCATAGAGTGGAAGCGATTGTTGAGGCGTTCAGCAATATGCAGGCTGAAATTGAGAAAGAAAAACGGTACTTCAGCAATAAGTGGGCACGGGACGAAAAAAATATCCGCCAAGTTATTGACAACACCTACGGGATGCATGGAGATTTTAAAGGAATCATAGGCTCAGCCCTTGCACAGATAAAAGGTCTGGATACCTTGGAGTTAGATGATGGTGAAGCGTAATTCATTTCCACATCCCACGCTTGAGGAAGAATTAGAACTTTGGAAACGAGGATATAGTGTAATAGGTATTGATGAGGTAGGTAGAGGAGCATTTGCCGGTCCTTTAGTTGTGGGTGCGGTCGTTTTCCCGCCTTTTTTTTCTGACAAGGATACTCCAAACGCAAGAAGTATTCTTAATGAAGTAAGAGACTCAAAAATGCTCGTCTCGAAAAAACGCGAAGCCCTAGTCAGCATGATAAGAGAAGTTGCGTTAACGGTTCAAGTAGCAGAAGTATCTGTTTCCGTTATCAACAAAGTAGGCATCGGAATAGCAAACCAGATCGGGTTTCGAAAGGCGATCCAAAAAGCACAGAAATATCTCAATGGTAAAAAACTTTTCGTCCTTGTCGATGGATTTCATGCGCGTTACGTCAGGGGAATTGGGCTAAGAAACCAAAAGGCTATTATCAAAGGCGACCAAAAGTCAGTGAGTATTGCTTCCGCATCAATCATCGCAAAGGTATATAGGGATTCACTTATGTCCTCTTGCGATAAGTCCCTTGCAATGTATCAGTTTTCTAAACACAAAGGGTACGGAACTAAGCTCCATCAAGGTCTTTTGAAAAAGTATGGAGTTTCCCCTTTCCATAGGCAGGCCTTCTGCCGTAACATTCTCCTTGACATCCCCGATTTCACCAGCCTAAGATGAGAATGGAACTGCTTATTCCAGAAAAGGGGGTGATTGTAATGAACATATTAACACCTCGTGGTTTTCTAACAGTTGGAGGCGTTATCCTCGTCCTTCTCGGTCTTCTCGGTTTTGTTGTTATCGGCCCAACGCCCCAACAAAGTCTCTTTGGTGATTTTTGGTGGTTTGACAATGTAGAGAATGTAGCTCACCTTTTGCTTGGGGTTGTTGCGCTTGCACTCGTTTATGTTGTGAGAGATGCGACTTTGGAGAAATGGGTTACAGTCTTGGTAGGTGCGCTAGCACTTGTCGTAGGACTATTAAACTTCCAGGGTGAATACATGTTTGGTGGGGCAAATCTTGAGAGTCCTGCTGACATGGTTCTCCATCTGGTAGTTGGTGTCTGGGGACTCTATGCTGGTTTTACGGGTGGTAAAGCGCCTGCAAAGGCAGCATAATCTTTCTGCTTCTCAAAGCTGCATGGGGCTCTCTCGTGCAGCTTTTTGATTGAGCTCTTAGTAGCTACTCTTCGTCGTTTTTATGAGGCTAGTTAGCCTCATTTTGTTAGGATTTTATCAAGTAACTTCCCGTGGTTGTGACTATACTGTGCCTATATGAGTGCCGAAAGCGGACCATCAGGTGTCGGAATTGGTGCAGGTGTTGCTGCTGGCAGTGTCGGTGGAATCAGTCGCGGATTTGCAGAGGCTGGCGGACTGACCAGTACAAGCTTTGGTGGATCCGCGATGGTCGCCACTGCTGAGATCGGCGCATCTCCCTCAATTGGGTTAAATAGTTCTGACTTTTTTGGCGGAAGAAGTATCCCCTCGACAAATCCATTTGCAGGTACCCAAGAGCTTTCCATGTCTCCTTCGCTTCCGGGCATATCCATGGACACAACACTTCCTGGCAGAGGGAACACATTCCATTCCAGTGACTACGCAACGCTTTGGTCTTTGGAAGCTCCCGCGCAAAAAGCGACAATAGCACCGTCACTTGGTATTCACGACTCACTGCAAACACCTGATCTCAATCCTCCCTTTGACTCTACGAACACAGATGCTCTCTTCTCAGATATTGGAACGTTTCTTATGCGCTCGCCAAGTATTCCTGATGTGCCAATTGAGCAAACTGTCTCGGATATAGATGCGTATTTGAGCAATCACATTTTACCTGAAGCGATTCGTGCTCCTTCACACGCTGAGATCACTGATGAGGAACTGAAGGCAGACAGTAAGCAAACTGCTCGCGTGCTTGAGATCATTAAAAACCTCGAACAAGAGGTAGAGACAGAGGATGCCAGAGTACTGCAGCGACTTGCTGTAAAATTGGGAAGGATACAACTTGAGGCTTCGCCACAGCCTGAAGGACAAACAATGACCAGTGTGATTGTGGAGGAAGAAGCACAGCAATCTGAACAAATTACAGCGCCACAGGTCGTCACAGAGCAGGCGAGAGACGCTACGAGACAAGATAGGCAAGTGCAAGTAGAGGAGGCCGGAGAAGTCATTGAACCTGTCGTGGGACACGAAGATGAAATACGGCCGAGGAAAATGAAAACAGCGATCCATGATGAGATACGAAACGACAAGCGCGTCGAAAAAATTGCCGACGCTTTTGAGGAGGCCGGAGAGCTTACGGTAAAACAGTTAGAAGAAGCTGGGATGCAACCAGAAGGTGCTGTTTTGGTTTCAGGAGCTGTTGCTGCTCAGATACTTGTCGAAAAAGGTGTTGAAAGTGATGATGAAATAGAAAGTACCATTGTTCCTGAACATGAAACAGATAAAACAATTATTCACACACTCAATGCTATTGCAGATGTAGATGTTGCGGCAGATGAGCTGTCGACGGGCAGCGCGATAGACGTTGCTGAAGGCGTCGTCCGAGAGCATCCGGCAATTACCATAAACTACGAACCAACTGCTGCGAGTAAGGAGCAGGTCGAGGAAGTATTCGACGAGTTTGTGAAGAAAAGCGGAATCATCTATCAAGCTAAAAGTAGCCTGCATGAAGTTGCCGCATAATTCTCATTGACAGCTCTTCTTTGGAGCTTTGACAGGATTTTACGAAGAAGCCTCTACGTCATCCATTCTGCGCCTTCCTATTAATTTGTGAGGTTCCCCAGAGATTTGGTGCTCTTTGTTTCCTAAACGAAGAAAATGCAAAGGTAGCTGCGCGTGCGCCTAGACCTACAGCTGATGAGATCTGTTCAATTGAGAATTTGTGGCTTATCACATCTCCTGCAGCAAATATTCCAGGAACAGATGTTTCTAGAGCTTCTGAAACCTGAATAAAACCCATTTTGTCAAACACCACACCCAGAGGTGACAGAAGCGCCGTTCCCGGTACGCCTCCTATCTCGATGAAAAGTCTCTCAAGCGGAATATCCGTTGGGGAAAGTTCTTGTGAGGAGTCATCTACTGCAAGTCTGACACCAGTCAGTTTCTGTCCGTCTCCGAGAATTTCAGCGATTTGAGTCTTGTATTTAACTTCGATGTTGGGATTTTATTTGCACCACCTACAACTGCGACAACCTTATTTTGATAGTCAAAATATTCACATGACGCACAATACTGGACTCCCCGGCCGACGTAAAGGTTCTCGCCAGTAACGTTGAGTTTTCTTCTCTCGACACCTGTCGCGAGGATGAGCATTTTTGCTTGATAGCACTCACTCGTGTCTGTCGTTACCTGAAATCCATCAGCGCCATTTTCTATCCGAGAGACATTCGTTTTTACGATTTTCCCACCGAGCTTCTCGACTTGTGCAGCCATTCGTTTTGTTAATTCCATTCCGGATACCTCCTCAAACCCCGGATAGTTTATGATGTCAGGAGCCAAGGACATTTGTCCGCCTATGACTGAACCGAGAACAACATTTTTGAGTTTGAAACATGATGTGTAGATGGAAGCTGTTAGGCCAGCCGGACCTGCACCAATAATGAGGATGTCGTACATCATTTCTATGATAGCATGTTCGTATCAAAGTAGACATTTATTCTAATGAGAATTTGGGGACAAGTCTGTGATTTTTCTTATTGATTTTTCTCTTGTTCGGAGCTTAAATAAATATGTATGCTTCCTTTGCAATCTCTCTTGGATTTTAGTGGAAAAACTGCAATAGTAACAGGTGCTGTTGGCATAGGCTATGGTATCTCCTACCGTCTTGCTGAAGCAGGAGCAAATGTATTTGTGGCAAGTAGGAACTTCGATGAGGCAAACGATACAGTTTCGAAACTGGTCGAAAGTGGTCTTAGGGCAAAAGCCGTAAAAGTCGATGTGTCATTGGAAGAGGATGTGAAGCATATGGTAGAGGAAGTTGTCAAGACATCAGGACGCATCGATATACTCGTCAACAATGCAGGAATTTATCCATCAATCCCTGTCATGCAAATGAAGCTAGAAGATTTTGAAAAAGTACTAGCAGTGAACGTGAAAGGCGTTTTCCTCTGCACAAAATACGTTGCAGAGCAGATGATCAGGAAGGGAGAGGGAGGAAAAATCATAAACATCACATCAATTGATGCCCTTCATCCTTCATCTGTCGGTTTAGCTCACTACGATACATCAAAACATGGTGTGTGGGGTTTTACCAAGAATGTTGCTTTGGAACTTGCTCCTCACAAGATCTGGGTCAACGCGATTGCGCCAGGTGGCATAGTGACTCCTGGAGTCGAAAAACTGCAGAAAGTTATGCAATTCCCTCAGGGAGTGGATATGAAAAAAGTGCTTGAGGTGTTTATGGCAAAAATTCCTATGCATAGGATGGGAGAGCCTGATGATATCGGAAAAGTAGCACTTTTTCTTGCATCTGATATGTCTTCTTATATGACCGGCACCCAAGTCGTCGTCGACGGCGGCGTCCTGTTGTCATAGCCTCTTTTATTGAATAATCCTGCCTCGTTTGTTACAATTTCTGGGTTGCACCACGTCTGCTTTGCACGTGGCCGCACGTTTACAGTTGCGCCCGTAGCTTAATGGATAGAGCATCACGCTCTCACCCGCTTAAGCCTTTGTAGCTCAACGGATAGAGTGCTGGTCTTCGGAACCAGTGATGAGAGTTCGATTCTCTCCAAAGGCACT
>JACPGQ010000065.1 GCA_016188975.1 Candidatus Levyibacteriota bacterium
ATCGCTAAAAAAAGCAAAAGTTGCTCCGCCTACCATAGCGAGCGAAGTAACAATCGACATTGCACTTATTAAAATTTTTTTATTTATCATAATTTCATTCACCTCCTTCGCCCGCCGAAGCTCGCATTTTTGCGAGCGAAGGAGGGCCTGGGTTTCGTGTCAATCCGCCTTCGCCACCTTCTTCGCTAAAGCTACGAAGGTCAAGAAGGCTTCGGCGGACAAATAAAATCCCCCTTACATCCATCCCTGGATTGCAAGAGGGTATATCTCAACGTAATCTTTTTTAACAATGAGTGCTTTACAATGACAATGTCTTGGGCAGATATTTTTCATGGACAGTCTGAAAAATATCACTTACGGCAGTGCAAGTGGGCACAAAATGCGCCTGTCGTAAGCTTCCGTTGGCGGTCGGCTTGTGATCTGTATCTATCCTAGAACTTTTGCAAAATTTCCGTCAATATGACGAAAGAGGTTGAACTATATCCAAAGTGAGTCAATTTTTTTTCACAAAAAATGCGAGGCAAAAAGTGAAAATTACATTGATTTTGCAGCCCAATTTTAACTGAAACTAGTTTTCACGAAGCTCATGGGGCACATATTGTTGATTAACTTTTCCTACCAAATAGAAGATCGCTGCTCCGATATCCCTAAAGTACAAATCATGTGGAACATCAGTAAACTTTTTATCATCACCACGAGTGGCAAGCCGTCCTAATCGCGGAAGAAAAATGACAGGTTTTCCTTCATACAGCGTTTTCGTTTCTATTTCGCTATGCAAAAGGGCATGACTTCCTCCTTCAATCGCCCGTGTAAGACTTTGAATGCTGTATTGAAAACTGTGTCGATATGTATGCTGGGCTGACTCGACAGTCTCCTCTGCCTTATCCAGGGCCTGGTGCAAGGCAGTATCGAGTGAAACGTCAAGAGTGTCATAAGATACTGTTCTTCGAAGTTCAGAAACTCTGTAAAATAGCTTGCGAATATCCCAAGGAGGCAATGTTCTGACTGTTCCGTCAACATGCGCTGCTTCCACGTTAAATGGAGCCTGATAATAGGCTGCAATCATCGCTTCTCTGTCGAACTCATAAGAGCCAGCTCTATCGTGTTTACCACTTCTCGCTTCTTTTCTAAATTGCCCAAGTCCCATGTACTCTTTGCTATCTGGAACAAATGGTGCGTCCGCAGCATAAAGTTTTTCTGTTGAGTCGGTAATAGTATACAGTGTATGCGTATTTGGTTCGAAGTACTGCTGTGTGTATTTGGGAAACGTTGATCTCGCGTAGATATGGCTGAGAGCTGCTCTTGCGTATGAAGGGAATGTATGGGTTGGTTCTTCAATCGGCAACATCACTTCAGAAGGGGTGTCTTGCACTCGGTCAAGTGCATAGTCAGTAAATGTCAAGAATAATTGCGTGAGACCTGCTCCTCCTGGTATGTCTGAATCAGGAACATTTGCCCTATCAGCTCTCGCGACTGCATCAAGATATTCTCTTTGCAAGTTGAGCGTTTTGCGAATTTCTGCTGTTACGGCAGTCTTTCGTAATCCTTCTCGTGGTAGTGTCTCAGCTGTCATAGCTTGGTGATTGTACCAGCCTGTAGTCTAAAATGCAAAAAATTAATGAATTGCCATTTTTCATAGGAGCGATTCTTGTTTGGGTGGAAATTTTGCGACATAGGTTTGTATATCTAACAGCTCACGGTTCTAAAATAAAACTCATCGCTTCTTTTAACGGCTTCGTGTAGGGGACTTTGGAGCAAACCAGTAGTAATAAACGACAGGTATAAAAAACAGCATAATTGTGCCTGAGAAGAGTAGGCCTGCTATGATAGCGCCCCCAAGCCCTCTCCATAGCGGATCAGAGAGTGTTATTGGGATGAGGCCGATAATTGCCGTAAATGACGTAAGTGCTATAGCTTCAAGTCTACTGGATGACCCATCTGCTACTGCATCAATAAACTGTATCCCGACAGCTTCGTTTTGCTTGATTTTATCAACGATAAGAATCGCGTTTTTGACGACGATTCCGAAAAGCGCGAGTATGCCAATAAGCGCCGGGAAAGATAGCGGCGTTCCGGTAAGCGCAAAGATTATAAACACACCTGAGATCGAGAGAGGAATGACTAGCATGACGATGAGTGCTTTGCGAAATGACGAAAATTGAAGAACCATAGTTACCACGATAAGCAGGAATGATAGAAACATCGCCTGAAATATCGAATTGACTGAATTTTGGTTTTCTTCGTTGACTCCTCCTGTCTTCCAAGAATACTCTTCCGGTAAATCAAGTCCGTCCTTGGCATATGCCTCAAGTTCCCTGTTTAGATCAGTTATTGAAAATCCTTCTGATACTCCGGCTGTGACTGAAATCGTCCTGTTGCCATCTTCGCGGGTTATAAGAGTCGGATTTGTCGCGACCTTCAAACTCCCAAGCTCAGATAGAGGGACTGAGCCGTTTTGTGTTGGAATACTGATCGTTGTGAGTGATTCCGGGATTTCGGTTCCCTGATTCATGCGAAGCGTAATGTCCTTCTTAACATCCCTCTCCTCAGGAATCTTGATTGACGTCGGACTAAATCCGGATGCATATAACCGAAGCCAAAAGCCAAGTGACTCAAGAGAAATATTGTTTTGCGCAAGTTCCACAAGGCTAGGGGTAAACACAAGCTTTGCTGTGCCCGGTTTTACTGTCTTATCAATATTTGTTACACCCTGTTTTGTTTTGAGAAAGTCCTGCAATTTGTTTGCATACGTATCCAGCGTCGCGAGATCGTCCCCAAAAAGTTTGATTTGAAGGTCTGCGCCTGCTGGTGGTCCGCCTGATTGTTCAATCACTGACAATTTTCCTTTATCATACGTTGTGAACTGATCTCTGAGGTTTTGCGCGAGTGTAATTGACGATTTGCTCCTTTCGCGCTCTTCTTTCAGTCGAAGTGTTAACAAAGCAGTGTGTGGCTGAGTGCTACTCGTTCCACCTGTCTCGCTCAATCCTCTCCCGATCTCAAGCGTCGTGAACTCAGATTCTGGGAGCTTTCGTATCTCCTCGATGAGGCTAAGTGCTTCTTTTTGCGTTGTACTCCCGTTTGTTCCAGCTGGCAGTTCAAGCTGAATATATAAGAAATTCTGGTCTGCGTTTGGGAAAAACTCATTTTTCACAAACCCGAGCGGCAAGAGTACATACGAAAAAAGAGAGAAAATAATAACCATGGTTATTGCTTTTTTCCGGTTGGATTTGGATTCTAGGATGCGATAGATAAGGTTGTGGTACCTACTGCTTATTCTTCCAAAGTGTATTATCCCATCATCGACATATTGTGGAGCACTAGCCACGATTCCACTTTGTTTCTTTGCACTTCTGTACAATTCTTTACCTTTTCTCACAAGTGTAAGCCTCACGCTCTGTGTGACAAAAAGAAACATAATCGCAGCCAGTATTTCAAAGGGAAACAATGGCCCTTTCGGAAGAATAGCAACGAGGACTGCGAGTAGCGCAACAACGAGGAGAATTTTAAGGAGAATCTTTACTCGTCGCGGGAGACTTGGGCGAAGGAGAATAATAATAATTGGCATTGTCAAAAACATTGCTACGAAGAAAGAAGCGATGAGTGTTGAGGAGACGACGATTGGGATACTCTTTATGAATTCTCCTATGATGCCTGTTGAGAGCAGAAGTGGCAAAAACGCCCAGACAGTGGTAATAGTCGTCGTAAAAATAGCTACTCGAAAATCACGCCAGACGAGGAGTGCTGTCTGAAGTGGGGTAAATTTTCCAGTGCGGTAATAGGCAGTCATCGCTGAAATCACGACAATCGTGTCGTCAACGAGAAGTCCAAGTGCGAGGAGTAAGGAAAACATAGAGAGAAAGTTAAGAGAAATTCCGGTCATTTGCATCACTGTGAAAGTGATGAGAAATGTAAGTGGTGCGGAGATGACGGCAACAATTGCCTGGCGAAGTCCGAGGAAGACAAAAAGAGCTATAAAGATAAGTACACTTATGATCGAGAAATCTCGGAGGAGTTCGTTGAACTGATCGTCAATCTCCTGGGCTGTGTTTGATATCGTCTCGACATGAAACTGATAGTTATACGTCTCCAAGAGAGATTCGACCTCAGCCTGTGCATCATGTGCTGCCCTGTCTATATTTGCGCTACTTGTCTTAAAGACATAAAATGTGACTGCTGTCTGAGGTGTGCGCGTCGGAGAGGCGATTGAGGAAAAAAGCTGGCCCGGCTTTGAAATTTCTTGGACGTTTGCGACATCTACAAGCGAGACAACAGATCCTCCGACATTTATTTTCAGGTTTCGTATTTCGTCTACTGTTGTTGCCTGTTGATCGATTGTGAGCGAATATGTTCCTGATTCTGTTTCTACGGAACCTGCGGGATACGATGACGTCGCAGATGTAAGCGCTTGGGAAAACGCTTGTGGATTCAAGTTGTAGGAACTGATCGCCTCAGGCCGAATGACAACTTGTATTTCTTGTGTATCCAGCCCTGACGCGTCTACTCTATCGACCGTCGGAAGGTCTTTTAGTTTTTTTTGAAGCTGTTGGCTAAACCGCATCAAGCTGGCAGCATCAGTATTTGTTGAAAGTGCAAATGTCCATACCGGCTGATTCTCAAAATCCAGCTTTTGAACTCTTGGTGCGACAGCATCATCCGGCAGTTTCAATGTGTCAATTGCTGACTGCACGTCGGTTCGTGCCTTTTCTGGGTCCACTCCTGACTCAAACTCCATTTGAATAACAGATACTGAATCTTGCGAGGATGAGGTAACTGTTTTGACTCGTTCAAGGCCGGTCACCGCGTCTTCAAGAGGAACTGTGACCAGTGACTCGACATCAGCAGGCCCTGCACCGGGAAGGACTGTCGTGATAAGAACAATTGGGATATTGATTTCTGGGTTAAGCCTTCGTGGAAGGTTAGCATAACTATTTAACCCTAGCGCGATAATTGCAACGAGGAGTAAGATAACAAGCCTGGGATTGCTGAGATACTTTGCAATCCATGAGAGTTTAAGCTTTGGGTCAAAGGTGAGTCTTTTGAGATACGATGCTGCCTGCTTCATACATAACGAAGAGATTACAAAGATTTTATTCGATCGTTTTCGACGACGTTTCGTGAAAGGATAACCTCATCTCCAAACGCGAGCCCTGAGGTAACCGAAACAAACCTGCCGAATACTTCCCCAAGTGTGATTTCTTTGGCAACTGCCTTCCCGTTTTCAGCGGTATAGATAAATGCTGCTTCTTGTGTTTGGTAGACACTGTCTAAAGGAACAAAAGGTACTGTTTGTGTCGTATCAGCATATGACACGGGAAGTGAAATAAGGATCGATTCTTTGTCTGTCACGTCTTTTTCAAAGTCAACTGGTAACTGATAGCGGATACTGTATAGCTGCCCGTCTGTTGCGTCTGTTGATACATGTACTGGACGAAGAGATACTGTCTTTTTACGGATCGTGAGTTGACTTTCAGAAGATGTCGTTACGCCTTTTGCGATTTCGTATGGAAGTGTGGCAACGACTGATATGGCATGGTCGCTCTGGGAGACAATGGCTAGTGGCGTTCCCGGAGCAACTGTTTGTCCAGGACGAACAAAGATTCTTTGTACTACTCCGTCAAATGGAGAGGCAGGTCTCATAAGTGAGGCATTGATAGCAGCGAGTGCAGCCTGCAGCCTCGCAGTTTCCTTTTGGAGGTCAAGCGCTTTTTCCTGGATATTCAGCTGTTTGAGAGTTACGTCTCTTTGGAGATTTGCGAGCTGGGCTGGTGCACGGTTTGTATCGACTTGCTGCTCAAGCGTGCGAAGTTGCGAACGGACTTGCACGACACTTGCCAATAGCTGTCCACGAGTTTGCTGCAGCGGATTTGCGAACTGGGAGTCTTGTGGGTCAGAGGGCGTATTCCCTATCGCCTGGTTCACGAGGGTATGCATCGTCTCATTAAACCGTAAGATTTCCTGAGTATCACCAATTGAGCGCTCAGCAATCTGGCGCAGTTGCTCTGTGTTCTCCCTCCCGACAGTCGCGAGATCCTTTTGAAACTGTAAAATGTCTTTTTGCGAAGCATAGGTATCAAGAACGTTTTGGTATTGCTGCTGGGCAATCTGAGCCTGAATTGCAGGTGCGTTTGCACCTTGGTAGTTGCTTGATAACGAGACAATAGACGTGCCCTTCCGTACAGAGTCTCCTTCTTTTACACTGACACTATCGACGATTCCAGCTGTTTGGGCTAGGATCGTGACAACGCCTTCCTTCTCGACTTTCCCTTGAACTTGTACGGATGGCGACGTGTCGACCTTATATGTCTGCACTGACTTAACGAGCTCAGGTTTTTCCTGGACCGGACGGCTGAGTGTGCGCAGGACGTTTCCCGCAATAATAAGAGCTAACAGGACGCCAAGTGCTGTAAAAAAACTGGCAAAAGGCCGACGACGCAAAAATATGACTGTTTGTCGGTATGGAATTCTTTCGCGAATACGTCTCAGTCGTGACCTTCCACGCGCGATTGCAGCAAGTGCATAAGACCTATACTGTTTGTACATAATTGGGAGCTGATCGCTGGGGCAGAGTTGCGAGCAGTTGGTGAGGCAGAGTGCTATTGTAGGCGAAAATGGCCTATGCTGTCAACGAAGAAAATCATTGCAACGCGCCTTCTGAAGGAGCGATTGAGGATGTAGTAGCGCCTGGCGAAGTTGAGGGAATGAGCGGCAAGCGAGTCTTCCTGAGAAGCTGCAGCACTTCCCTACCGCGTTTTTGAGCATCAAAAATATCTTGTCTTGCAGTGCGGAGTGATTCTCTCGCTGATTTCAGACTCGTTATGTTTCCTGGATAGCCTGATGGCGTCAAAGGCGTTGCAGTACTTATCGCTTTATTTGCCTGGGTTATGGCGTCTGCGATTTTGGCCTGCATTGATGTGAGTGAGGCCTCCATAGACGTAGTATCATCTCCTGCTGCTTTTGCGCTGTCTACTCGCGTCTTCAATTCGTTGTATGTCGTCGTGAGTTTGTCCGTAGCATTTAGGAGTGTCTCCGCTGTAGCCAGTATGTGAATTTTAGGAATGAAGAGTGCGTAGATTCGGTAGGAAGAAACAATAGACTTTACGTCTGTCCTGAGTGTTTCAAGATCCGTGTCTGCTTGGATTTTTTCTTTAAGGTTCGTGAGGTTAGTTATCTCTGTCTGGACTTGCGATGTAAGAGTATTCTTCTGTTCATCTGAGAGTCGTTTGAAATTTGTGATTCTTGTTATAAGTTGGCTCATCACCTTAACCCGTCTATCAATTTCTCTTAGTGCACGGTTGCGGAGGTTCTCCACTACATTTTCAACCATTGCTTCTTTTCTCTCAGCTGCATTCGAAGCAGCAGTTTCTTTACGAGATGCAGCCTGTGTCAAGACTGCGGACTTGCGGACAGCAGCTTGAGTCAGTACGGCAGAGCGGGCAGAGTTAGTTGTTGCAGCACCTGTTGTGGTAAGAGTCGATGTGGTTTCAGTCGTACTGGTTGTTTGCGCGAATGCGCCTTGGGAGAATAAGACGAGAAGTAAAATAACAATAGCAGAGAACAATAACTTCATATTTTTACTCGAGTGCTGGCGGTGTCGCCTGTAGACTCTGATCTACCTGAGATGTATCCGAATCAACTGATTTGAGGTCAGTATCGACAGCGTTGAGGTTTTGTTCTACCGGATCACTTGGCGTTGGTGTAAGCGTTGGCGCAGTTGTTACAACTGCCTGGGTAGGTGCATTTGACGCTGCTTGCTGTTGCGTTTGGGTGTTGAAGCTATCCTTCGTCATCGCATACACACCTAAAATCACCAGGATAACAGAAATCCCGGCAGCAGCAACCGCAACAGTCTTTTTGTTATTGGCAGATGGTAATGAGCCTACCGAATTCGCTGCGTCTGTTGTGTGGGTATTAGATGATTGTGGTGTCGGTGTTTGTGTAGCTGACTGAGAAGGAGCTGGTTCACCAACTGTCGGTGCAAGTGAAGGAGTAGGAGGACTTGAAGGTTGTGAAGGTTCTGGAGATGGAGGTGTCGACACTGGCTGAACAGGCTCTGAAGTGGTAGGGGGAGTTGGTTGCGACGTTGCTGTGTCGTGGGTTTGGTCAGAAGGAGGAGTATTTTGGTTTCCCTGATTATTGTCCATACATGTACTCTAAACAATAGTAAGCGGTTCTGTCAAGGTAGAAACTACTACAAAATCAAAAAGTAGTAGATGATACTTATGATGATTCTATACACTCCAAACGGCCTAAGCGAATGTGTTCTGATAAACGAAAGAAGCCATTTGACCGAACCTACAGCGACGACAAATGAAACTACGAAACCTACGATAAGTACAGGAAGAGTCGAGTAGGTAAATACAGGAAGTGACTGGGATATATCAAGAACTGATGCGGCAAACATAGTTGGGATGGCAAGGAGAAATGAAAACTCGACAGCAGTTTTCCTCGATAGCCCGACATACATACCGCCAAGGATTGTTGCAGCCGCTCGGGAAACACCGGGGATAATTGAAACGGATTGGCACAAACCAGTAAGAAACGCTTGCTTAGCGGTAATTTTTGACAGATCTTGGGTATGGTGCGGTGTCTCTGTGTACTTGCGCTCAAGAAAAAGAATGAGGATACCTCCTAAGAAAAGAGCAAGCAACGTGATGTATGGACTTCCAAGTAGCACTGTTTTAACAAGCTTATAGAGCATGAGACCAACTACCATGCTAGGCAAAAAAGCGACAAGCAAGGCTTTCCATAGACGGAAATTCCTCGATAGTGTTTGGAAATAAAGCATGACAACGCCGAGAATTGCTCCAAGTTGAATGATGATTTCAAAACTTTTGACAAATTCGTCTTGTTGGATTTTCAGAAGTGTTGCCGTGAGGACGAGATGGCCTGTCGATGAAATGGGGAGAAATTCAGTTATTCCCTCAACAACGGCCAAAATCACTGCCTGAAGAATTGACATATACAACATATGATACACTTAATTATTCATTTTTTCACATGAGAACTGTACAACGGATGTGGTTATTTTCCATATTCTTTCTCATCATTTTTATAGCAACTGCAAGCTTCTGGGCTTTTAAACCTGCATTCTCTGAAGAGAAAACAGTCGTCTCACCTCTCCCTCCTGATTTGACTTTGGAAAAAAACAGCCAAGTCCGTCTCCTCGATTTCTGGAAACCACTTTTTGCAAAACTTTCAGCAAATGATGTCTCACTTGCCAAAACAGCAAAAGCTGCGCTTCTTTTTGACCTTACGACAGACAAAACACTTTTTGAAAAAAACTCGACAGACAGGCTTCCCATGGCGTCTCTAGCAAAAATCATGACGGCGATTGTTGCCCTTGAAAACCCTGAGTCATCTGACAAGTATGTTGTGACAGAAGAGGATATGGTTGGGGAAGACAGTATGGGATTAACTCCCGGAGAAAGTGTATCACTTGAAGAACTCATCTATGGACTGATGCTCCCGTCGGGAAACGATGCTGCTGAGGTTTTGGCAAATAACTTTTCCGGTAGAAGAGAAGCGTTTATCAAAGCAATGAATCTGAAAGCGAAGGCTCTAGGACTTGGCGATACAAATTTTACAAATCCTTCAGGACTCCAAGGAGACGGTGATCAGTACACAACCGCTTCGGATCTAGTTGTAATAACGAAATATGCTCTTGAGAACTTTCCGCTCTTTCGTCGGGTCGTTTCTGCATTTACACACGAGATCCCTGCAACAGATATGCATAAATACTTTTATCTTGAGAATGCGACAAATCTCATTACTTCCTACCCGGGCGTCAAAGGAGTAAAAACCGGCTTTACACCGGAGGCTGGGATGTGTCTTGTGACATACCTTGAATATGATGGACACAAGATCATTGGGGTGCTTCTCAATAGTGAAAACAGAAGGCAAGAAATGAAAGATCTACTTGACGACGGTCTTAAGACCCTAGGAGTTACTCCGCCGAAACACGATTAGGAAGAGTGATTTTTCTGTAGTCTTTTAAGATAAAACAAAAGCACTGCACTCACAACGATAATATCGATATATCCACTGAGCAAGCTAAAAATTGGGCTTGCTATACTTGGCGGTAACACAGTAAGCGAAGAACTCACAAGAAAGAGAAAGAAATTTATTATAAAAACATACAACACAAATGATAGATTTTTTAATGATAGAGAAATACTCCCAATTACAGATTTTATTAGCCCCTGCTTTTCGATAGAAAAAAGTGTTGTAGTAAAGGTTTGTGAGGCAACGATAAAGGAGGACACAAACGTGAACAAGAGATAGGAAGTATTTAGTTGGTTATTTTGAAGATTTTTAAATAAAGACTGCATCATCTGCATCGGATCAAGTTTTGCTAGAAACAAAATGATTACTAGTACTAATACAAATAGTACGATGAGAAAACCAAGGAGAATTAATGGAAAGAAACTTCTTTTAATGCTTTTTAAGATAACTCCAAAGTAGCTTTTTACATCAATTGTCTTTTCTTCCATCCTCATCTTTAAGAGTGCTGGAAGAGAAAGCGAGTAGCCGATCATGAGTAGCGACGTTACTGTAGTTAGGAACAGAAGAGGTTTAAGGACTTGCAACGCTAGTATTTCATTTACTAGCGTAATACTAGCGCTAATCAAGTAAATGGTAAAGCTCTTGTTCGCAAGAGTAAAACCTTCACGAAAATAATAAAAATTTGATGATAAATTCATTAAACTAAAGTCTTTGTCGGGGAGAGAGGACTTGAACCTCCGGCCTCATCGTCCCAAACGACGCGCTCTAGCCAACTGAGCTACTCCCCGTTGAAAGTATAATTAGTGCCGAGAGCGGGAATCGAACCCGCACGTCCGATGAAGGACACGGGATCTTAAGTCCCGGGCGTCTACCGGTTCCGCCATCTCGGCCCCTTGTTTACCTATCATTCCACCCGCTCGCATCGCTTCGCGAAAGCGTAGCGGGCGAGCCACCGCGGCAACAACGCTATTTTACTGTAATTGCGTGGCCTGCACAAGTTCTACGCTTTTGCAATACAGAAACTATTTGATACAATTGCAGATACACGCGGGCGTAGTTCAGTGGCCCGCCTGCAACGCATGCTTGCATTGCGGGCAGGTAGAACATCTGCTTTCCCCGCCTGCCATAGCTATGCGGGATTAGTACACCGGTAGTATGCCACCCTTCCAAGGTGGAGAAGCCAGTTCGATTCTGGTATCCCGCTCCCGAGTCTAACTCGGTTTTACCGAGGAAGACGAGGACGATGCAAAGGCGCGAGAGGTGTTTCTAAAAAGTGGCTTTGGAAGAAATAATATGAAAAAGGCCCTACAAAGAACTCTTTTTAATCTCCGAAGAAATGAGTGAGATACTTCCTATTAACATTCAAAATTGACATGAACCAAACTGATAATTACCGAAAGTACAAAGCGAAAAATCCTGTTCAACACCGACTGATCGAACGATTTCTCACTACAGTTCTTCGCGAAGCGCGAATCATCCATCCTAAAACAATTCTTGAGGCAGGGTGTGGCGAGGGATTTATCCTTGAACGCCTCTATAAAGCGAATATCGGACAAAAGCAAGTAGGAATTGATTTTTCCGATGCCGCAATTGCTCTTGACAAAAAAGAACGTCCGCATCTGGATATCAGGAAAGGTGATATTTACAATATTCCCTTCAAAGACAATGCGTTTGACCTTGTGCTCTGTTGTGAGGTGCTTGAGCATTTGGAAAATCCACAAAAAGCCCTCAGCGAGCTTCATAGAGTGACAAGGCAGTACGTGATACTTTCAGTTCCAAATGAGCCATGGTTCATGCTCGCGAATTTACTGCGCGGAAAGAATGTGAGCAGGTTTGGAAACGATATCGAGCACATCAATCACTGGAGCGGAGACGAATTTGAGAAGTTTGTAGGAACAAAATTTACCGTATTCACAAGAAAACAACCCTTCCCCTGGAGTATTTTCGTTGCAGAAAAGAAATAGCTATTTGTCGTCAAATTTCTTCTCAAGGCTTTTGTAGAGGACGATAATGAATGAGAGGAAAGGAATTGACAGAAGAGCTCCAACGATGCCCATTAAGTTGGCACCGATCATAACGCCTATGATAACGACTACAGGATTAAGTCCTACTGCACGTTGCATGATTTTCGGCACGAGGATATTATTCTCAAGCGTTTGGATGACAATGTAAGTAATAACAACAAGTATTGCCAGAGACGGTGATACTGTGAGAGCGACAATGACAGCTGGTACAGCAGCGATGGTTGGTCCAAGGGTCGGGATCGCCTCAAGAATTCCTGCAAGAACTGCCAAGGGTAGTGCAAAAGGAAGACCGAGTACTGAAAGTGCGATAAACGTCAGAAGCCCGATTGCAATACCTAAGACAAGCTGACCTCGAAGCCATGCTCCAAGTTTGTCATCTACCTGCCCTAATACTTCAATCACATCATCCCGATGTTTTTTCGGAAAAAAGCTGCTGATTGCCTGCTTCAGTTTGCCGTGATAAAGAAGAAGGTAAAACCCAACGATTAAAATCGTGACAGTCGAAAAAACACCACCAAATACCGCTGTGGTGACTGCAAAAGCGTTTTTTCCGATATTCCCTAGTTCAGATGCGAGAGCTTTCTCAATTTGCTTGGCATCAATACCTAGCCCAAGCGTCGTTGCTGCCTCGTCAATATATTTTGGGAAATTCCCCAAAAGCATCTGCACTTGCGAGATAACAAAGGGGACAAGAGGAATAATGAGCATAAAGAGGATAATAAGCATGCCGACGTACGGGATAAGTACTGCAAGGATATTGGGAAGCCCTTTTTTCTGGAAGAAGCGTACGACCGGTAGAAGCGAGGCCATGATAATGTAGGAGATAAATACCGCAGTGAGTATATCTCGAAGTTGAAGGATTAGCCACCCCGAGGAGATAATAAAAAGGACAAGAAGCAGTTGGTGGTGGAATATGTATGAAAACAACTTGTAGATCATATGTACACTGCTCCACTTTCACTATATTCAATCCAACCATCCTTGTCAATCTTGCGAGATATTTGCGCATGGCTGTGCGAATTGGTAAAATTGGAGCGTCATTCATAATTCATACTTCTGAATTCTAAATTCGTCTTTGCGCCTGTAGCTCAGTGGATAGAGCAGGTCGGTTCTAACGACTCGGTCGGGGGTTCGAATCCCTCCAGGCGTACCGCGCACCATACGGTGCACGGCTTCGGGATGTACCATCTGGTACATCCCTTCGCCGCTAAAACGGAAAAGCTGTGACCCAAGGTGGTCTTCCGAAATTTATTTGTGCGCGTGGGATGCACCGGGACGTACCGTCTGGTACATCCCACCGACTGGTGCGTCCCTCCCTTCCGTATGAAGTTTTCTTACGTCTACGTCCTTCATAACTCATCAAAAAACTTCATGTATGTTGGTTACTCAGAAGACCTAAAGAAACGAGTTAGTTCTCATAATAATGGTGAAAATAAATCAACAAAGGCATTTTTACCGCTAGAGTTAATTCACTACGAAGCATATAGGAATAAAAAAGATGCAAAGCGAAGAGAAGAGTATTTAAAGACTACTAAAGGCAGAACAACCTTACGAACAATGCTCAGAGACTGTTTATCCTAACCAAACGAGACGCTCGTCGTCTCAACATCACGAATAGCTTGATATATCGTGCTAATCAAAAATGTAGTCATTGCCTATCTCGCCAGGCAGTCGAAGACTCCGCAAGTGTTAGCTTCAAATTGGTTCAATCTTTTTTCTTGTCAATACCTTATAACGATACCTTTTCCCATTTAATCCCGTTAAAACTTCAGAATTTGACCTGGCTTTTGCTATGGGATATAATCAGATTATGGAAACTGGAAATCGTGCACCAAGGGAGGTCGCCG
>JACPGQ010000066.1 GCA_016188975.1 Candidatus Levyibacteriota bacterium
TCTCATATGAAAGATTGTGCATCTTAATATTTTTAATTACCTGAGAATTTGAAGTTTCAAGATGAACTAAATGAAGAATTGATGGGTTTTTAAGAATTTTCCCTTTTCTTCCTTTCGCAACGTAGTGGCGATAGCAAAGGTAAAGATTGATTTTGACACGTTGACTGCTACCTCGAGTCACGGCATCAAGGGTATAGTGAGGTGTATCAAGTTTTATATCCAAACTTTCAGCAAGTTTTTCAGCACCCGTATAGGTATCAAAGTGATCAAATAGCTTTTTTGCATAGTCACCCTGAAGGATTACCCCATCTCTCTCCTTGAATATACATGTTGGGATTTGATAGGAAAGTGACCACAATAACTCATGATATCTTGCATCCTGCTCTGTTTCAAATGCACGTAATCCCACGATAAGATCAGATGAACGTTCAAGTTTTAGTCTCACTGCAATGTCCGTGGTTGTTCCTAACCTCCAGCCAAGGTTTTTTCGGAACATGAGATACACATAGTGCCAATGTTTCTCTCTCGCGAGTTTTGGAACATAGCAAAACATTTTATGATTTTGTGTAACAGTAACAGTTTTTCCCTCCCTTGTGGTAATTGTTAAGAATATTGTTTTTTTCTTTTGCTTCATTACTTTTCTTACCACAGAAATTCCCAATGATCCTTTTCCAACGCCAGTAAAAACCATATCCCCTTTTTTGATATCTCTAATTTTTTTATTTCCATCTGGAGTTGCAATCGCTGAATCACCAGGCAGGCATTGATCATCGTCGCCGACAACGGAAATATTTTTTTCTTTACCCGAAAGGAGTATCGCCATCTCATTTTGGGCGAAGTTCGTATCCTGGAATTCGTCAACTAAGATGTATTGAAATTTATTTTGATATTCCCTAAGGACATTTGACCTTATGCGAAATAATTGTAATGTGTTACTGATCAGATCTGAAAAATCCATTACACCTTCTTTCGCCTTCAGATTTTCATACTTCTTAAACGCAATTGCGAGTTCAAATGTTTTTTTAATTTCTTCTTCAGGTATTTCTTGTCTTTTTGCGTTTTGCTCTAAACTCTTCGCGTAAGAAAGATACTGCTCAGGATTTATATCATCATCTCTCAGCCGTGAGAAGTGCTGGAGCATTCCCTGGAGAAATTTCATGGGGTTTCCAAGAGGTCGGAAGTAATCTAGTTGGAATGCGAAGATATTTTTTTTGAGGAACAAGAGTGCTTCCGCCTCAGTCATGAGCGTATACGATGGAGTCAGTCCGATATTAATTGCCTCGTTTCGTAAGACCCTGTCGCAAAATCCGTGGAATGTCTGGATCCACATTTGGGTATAACCATACGGGAGAATTTGATCGATTCTTGTCTCCATTTCAGATGCGGCTTTTTCAGTGAAGGTAAGCGCGAGAAGTGCTGAGGGAGGAATATTTCTTTGAAGAACGAGATGCTTGATGCGCTCAGTAATGACAGTTGTCTTGCCGGTTCCCGCTCCTGCAATGATCAAAAGAGGTCCATCGCCGTGTTCTACAGCGGCTTTCTGTTCTTCGTTGAGCAGCCTTCGGTCAGCCATGGGGAACTATTGTAGCTGACATTAATGTCCAATTTCAAATATCAAATTTCAAATGTCCAATAGCGAAGAGCATCTATTATGTCATCGCGAGCCTTCGGATGGCGATCTCATAGAAACTTTTCAATTATATAAGATTGCTTCCTCGCCTTTGGCGAAGTTCGCAATGACAATTTTTTATTCTTATTTCCCCAGCTCAGACTTCAGAAGATCGTACATATTTCTCTTGGCTTCTTCAACGCTCATCCCCCAAGCTTTGGCGAGTTTTTTAATATCTTCTTCAGTCAAAGAAGATCCCCCTTCAGATATTTTTCCTTTCCCCATATCGTCATCCGGTACGCCGCATCCGCAGTTATAGCACATATTGTTCACCACCTTTCAAGGTTGTCATCCTGTGCCCGGAAGGCGAAGGATCCCAAAGATTCTTCACATTCGTTCAGAATGGCAGTTTGAGCTATAATTATACCATGCCAATCGTTCCCAAAGATTTTCAGTTGTCACTTCTAAAAAAAGAGCAGGTTGCCAAAGATACGTGGACATTTTATTTTGATCGTACAGCTGTGTCGGACTTCGATTTTCTCTCGGGACAATACGTCAGGATGACGCTTGATGTCATTCAGCCCGATGAGCGAGGGACTGGGCGATTTTTTAGTATCAGCTCTTCTCCTCTTAATAAACAATACCTCACCATCACAACAAGGATTTTGCAGAGTGCGTTTAAAAAAACACTTTTTGATTTAGCTCCAGGAACGCCAGTGAAATTTTTTGGTCCGGTAGGGAGATTTATTTTTAATGATGAGGAAACGATGCCACATATTTTTCTCGCAGGTGGCATCGGCATTACTCCATCTCATAGCATGTTGCTTTATGCTGCTGAAAAAAATCTATCGTTTCCGATAACGCTTTTTGTTTCGTTTTCGACTGTTGAGGATGTAGTGTTTTATGATGAGCTTATGAAGATTTCCGCGGATCATCCAAGTATTAAGGTCGTTTATACGATAACGAAGCCAGAGGCAGACTCGAGCGCATCGTCATCCTGGTCGAAGATCCAGGATCAGCTTGATTCTGGAGTCCCCGCCAGCTGGCGGGTCCCCAGAATGACGACAAAGTGGACGCGGGAAACAGGAAGAATTAACGCAGACCTCATCAAAAAATACTGTCCTGATTTTCTGAGTTCCCAATATTATATCTCCGGTCCGCCGGCGATGGTTGATGCGATGCTCGCCATTGTCAATGAAATGGGTGTGCCAGGTGAGCAGGTAAAGAAAGAAAAGTTTGTAGGATATTAGGAGAGTAATTTTGTCTGGCGAGGTGATTCCCCTAGTTCTTCGACAACAGCTTCTTCTAAGTGTTTCGTCGTTTGCAATTTGTTTCCCAGCTGCGTAAATCCAGTAGAGAAGTTGGTAAATTGGGACGTTGCATTTGAGAGATGTTTGCCAAGGATAAGCATATTTTCATTCAATTTCTCATAGTCGATTTGTAATCCTCTCAAAAGTTTGAAAATTTCCCGTGATTTCGTTTCTATCCGTTTTCCCTCAAATGAGAGAAGAATTGTTTGGAGATGTGCATACAGAGTCGTTGGCGATACGAGGTAGACTCTATTTTTCTTCGCATAATTCATCACATCCTGCATGCACACAACCTCGTAATACACTGATTCACTTGGAATATACATCAATGCAAAGTCCATGGTTCCTTCTTCGGGAATAATATACTTTTTTGCAATGTCATCAATATGTTTTTTCACACTTCTCACAAACTCACGCATTAGCGTAACTTTGTGATTTTCATCTTCTTCTTTTTGCCAGGCTTGAAACGGTTCCATCGGAAATTTTGAGTCGATGGGAAGGATTCCTGCGTCGGTTTTAATCGCTGCGTCGACTCTCTCCCCTGATTTGAACTGATACTGCAAATGAAAACTATTTTTCGGAAACATTTGTGCAATGAGATCTTTGAGGACTTCCTCACCGATGTTGCCTCGCAGTTTCGGGCTTTTGAGAAATTCCTGCAATTCTTTCATGCTCCGCCCTATTTCACTCATTGTTCTGACTTCTTTTCCTACTCCAGTAATTACTTCTGCAGCTTTGTCTAAGCGTTGATTTAACTGTTTCGCATTTTCCTGGAGTGTTTGCACCATGTGGGAGGAGTTGGTATGCATAGCTTGGTTCAGCGTTTTATTTGTTGCCTCAATTGATGTTTGCATGCTCTTGAGCCATTCCAAAAGCGCCTGATCTGATGTAGGCTTAGAAAGTGTGCTAAGTTTTTTACTTATAAGGAAATAGACTAATCCGATAGCGAGAAGAAGGATAATGAGGAGAGGCAGATCCACTTGCATGGACTGTATTGTAGCATATTGTCGCAAGTGTTTCTAAAAATTAATAGTACAAATCAGGATCTGCTATCACTTGTTGCCAGGGGGCAGATTTTGCGAAAAATCCTGCGGCAGCGATCATTGCGCCATTATCTGTACAAAAGTTTGGCGGAGGCACAGATAATGGAATTTCCAATTTCCCGCCAA
>JACPGQ010000071.1 GCA_016188975.1 Candidatus Levyibacteriota bacterium
GGATGCAGAAAAATGTTTCATGTATCTAAAACAATCCTGATTTTGCTGTAGAGTTTTAGCAATTTATCTTTTTTCTTGATAGAAAATACCACTATATATTGTAGACATATCATACAAAAATCAGATAGTATATGCCATAGTTAAAAAGAAGTCATCGTCTTATCCTCAGGCCATAAACAGGCTATTACGGCACGATATTATTTTTGCAACACTACTCGCCCTTTTCGTTTTCTCTGTTTATCTCCCTTTTCTTTCCAAAAGTGTTTTTGGAGGCGATTTAGGGGATTTGCTCATCGCTACCGCCACGATTTTGTCATTTCGAGCGTAGCCAGGTACCGTACGGCACCTGGTCTCACTGGGATTCTCACGGTCGCCTGAGGCGACCTCAGAATGACAATTTTGTGTTAGAACCGTGAACTGTTACGTGCGAGAAAAAGATTTGACTCGATTGTCGTTTAGCCTTACAATTGTGAACAAAGTGCTCAATGAAATCTCTTGAAGAAAGAATCTATTCACACCGATTTACCAATCATGAAGAACGAAGGAAAATGTGGGCTACTCTTACGAAGCATTTCTTCCAAAAGTTTTTCAGTCCCGGAGATACGGTTCTTGACCTGGGCTGCGGAAATTGTGAGTTCATCAATACCCTTGTCGCTCGGAGAAAAATTGGAGTCGATTCTAATCCCGAAGTAGAAAGATTTGCTTCAAAAAATGTTGAGATCATTATTTCTCATTCTGCAAATCTTCGAGTAAAAAAACAGAGCATAGATAAAGTTTTTATCAGTAATGTTTTTGAGCATTTGGATAGAAAAGCAATCCTTGAAACCATCATCGAATTACATCGTGTTCTAAAAAAAGGTGCAAAAGTTCTGATTCTGCAGCCCAATATTAGATTTTGCTCGAAAGATTACTGGAGGTTTTTCGACCACGTAACACCAATCGATGATCGTGCGTTAGAAGAAATATTTATTGCCTACGGATTTACATTAGACTATAGAATCGTAAAGTTCCTTCCGTTTACAACAAAAAGCGTACTACCTAAATCCTCGTTCTTGATAAAGATATATCTACAATATCCATTACTTTGGAAATTTTTCGGTCAACAAAGCTTTCTCATTTTTAAAAAGTGAATATTACTATTATCGTCCCTGTATATCATGAAGAAGGAAATATCCGTAAGTTGCTTGCGCAAATATCTACTCATGTAAAAAATTCACATGAGATAGTCATAGTTTACGAAGATCCCGATGACCCGACGATTCCAGTCATAAAAAAGCATTTTTCGTTACGGAATATCCTTCTTTTGAAGAGTACAAGGAAAACAGGTAAGGGGTTAACAAGTGCAATAAAGAATGGTATTTCACATGCTCGCGGGAAAACAATTGTTTTTGTCATGGCAGATTTATCTGACAACATCGAGCAAATCGATACAATGTATGACCTAATTACTGTTGATAAGTACGATATCGTTTGTGCGTCGCGCTACATGAAGGGGGGCAAAAGGATTGGAGGACCATATCTGAAAACATTGCTCTCAAAAACCGCAGGGCTCTCACTGTTTTATCTCTTTCAGGTTCCTACGCATGATGCAACAAATTCATTTAAAATGTATAGAGCTAATCTCCTCAAACAGCTATCGATAGAAAGTACCGGTGGTTTTGAGTTTTCACTCGAGCTCATTCTGAAAGCATTGAGAAGAAAAAGCACTGTTACAGAAATTCCAACGCTATGGAGAGATAGAGAGAGCGGCTCTTCAAATTTTAGATTCTTTACATGGTTGCCGCAATATATTTCGTGGTATCTTCGTTTTTTTCAGTTTTACATTCCACTCTCAAGGACTATCATTCTTTCAGCAATTTTACTCGCCCTTTTCGTTTTCTCTGTGTATCTCTTTTTTCTTTCCAAAAGTGTTTTTGGAGGCGATTCAGGGGATTTGCTTAGTGCAATTGCTGTTAATGGTGTTCCTCATCCTTCTGGTTATCCTCTGTATACAATGATTGGAATTTTATTGGGTGTGCTTCCCTTCTCCGCTTCCCTTGCGTGGAAAGTGGGACTTGGATCTGCGTTTTTTTCTGCAATTACTGTCTCGATTGTTTATATGATCGTCTTTCGAATTTGGAGAAACCGTTTGTATGCACTTATTACTGCCTTAAGCTTAGCGCTTATATTTCCGTATTGGCTGTATGCGGAGGTAACGGAAGTCATTGCGCTACACCATTTCTTCCTCGCACTTCTTTTTTTCTTAGCCCTTCTCTATCGCCAGACAAAGGAACGTACATATTTGTATCTTCTTGCGGTAGCAACTGGGATTTCGTTGACAAATAATCAAACAATACTACTCTTTTTTCCGTCAATCCTCCTTTTAGTTGCGCCGACTTTCGTCCGAAGCAAATATAAAGTAAGATCAATGCTTTCATCCCTCTTTTTGCTTATCGTGGGTCTTCTTCCGTATCTCTATATTCCGATCGCGGCCTCATTTAAACCTCCAATAAATTGGAACAATCCGGTTACATTACAGAATTTTCTTAACCTCATACTGCGAAGGGATTATGGTTGGGGAGCAGTGACTGTGGTTGACTGGAAAATACGCCAGTTTGTGCTTGAAAATTACTTTTCCTATGTGCATGCTGAACTACCTCTTATCGCTGCTCTATCGATTATTACTGGTGTTATCTCTGGAATTATTCGCGGAAAAGACAAGGTAGTTTTTGCTGCTCTCTTGATGGCATTTTTTCTTCTGGGGCCGTTTTTTTTCTGGTATGGTGCAAGTCCGACGTATGAGGTATTTAGCGATGGGTCGAGGGAAAAGTTTTATGCAAGCAGCATCTTTTTTCTCGTTCTTCTCCTACCATACGGTATCGACGTTGTGCATACCCTGACGAAAAATCTTCTTAGCAGAGTGGTTATGGATAAAACACGGTTGTATTACTACCAAATGATTATCGTTGCATTTTTTTTGCTGATTCCGCTATTGTTATTTTCCAAAAACTCCAAGCTTTTGCGTCTTGGCGATAGCGTCAGAATTCCAGAAGTCTATGCTCGTGAGCTCCTGACGTCGTTGCCAAAAAACAGCATTCTTATCGCAAAACATGATAATTCCCTGTTCCCTCTTTGGTATATGCAGTATGCAGAGTCAGTTCGTAAAGATGTTTTTGTCGTATTGCCGCCAGAGATCGTACGGCTGGCAGATTCGGGAAGGCTCAGCATGACCCCTCGCACGATCACAACAGCATTGCCGAGTGGGAATACCGATGATACGCGACTTAACCGTGTTGCGCTTCAGCTTAATGCGCCAGTTTTTATCTCCCAAGGAGATTACCACGGGATGGTGAGGAAAAATACTGTCATATTCTATCCATACGGAATAGTACTCAAGTATGCAGGTGAAAAAGAGCAGACTATGTCCGAGGAAACATTTCTGAAGAACCAAAAAACACTGCTTGTTAGTTTTTCCCAGCCACATACTCTTTTACCTCCTGAAAAACGCGAGAGACTTTGGCTTCTTCATAACTTCCCCACCTTTTACTCACGCGGATACGAATATACTGGGTATTTTCTCATGTACGCATACCATGACTTTGTTCTTGCACAGCAATATTTTCAGAAAGCCATTGAGGTAGATCCTGAAAATCATGAGGCGTACGAAGGGTTAGGAATTGCTTATTTCAAACAGAAACAAATGCAAAAAGCATCGGAAGCGTTTTTAAGAGCCGTAGACATCGAACCCTTGAACACAAACGCGTATTACCTTCTTTATAAAACACAGGTATCTCTTGGTAAGAAAGAGTCCGTAAAAGGTCTGGAAGCATTTTTTCGACGATATCATGAAATTTATAAGAATTTCGTGTACGAGAACACGTCAGTCAAACTTCCGTAAGTATTTATAGAATTTTTGAGGCGCGAAGTGCGAGGTTTTTGATCTAGATTGACCATCCAGAGCCTTAACATATAATCGTCATCGCGATCTCTTATAAATGCTTCAATTGTAAGACAGAACAGTGTCACACGTGTAAACAGCTTCGATCTTGATTCGTCAGCTGAAGAGCTTGAAGACTTACTTTCTCAAATTCAAGATCTAAATACTCATACGAAAGAAGGAATTATAAATTAGTCCGTCAGCTGACGGATTAGAAATTAGAAATTTCCTGTATGCTATGCTGATTCTATGCTTGCGTTTTTTCTTTTTGTCCTAGGGACAGCGATTGGAAGTTTTTTAACTGTCGCAATTGACAGGATTCCTCGAAATATCTCAATCATCACGGGCCGATCGGTATGTGAATCATGTAAGCATACATTATCATGGATTGATCTGGTTCCAGTTATCTCCTACATCCTGCTTCGTGGCCGCTGTCGGTACTGCAAACAGCAATTTGGCCCTCATTACCTACTCCTTGAAATATTGACTGGTGTTTTGTTTGTTACTACTTACCTGGTAACAGTCGCGCAAAATTGTCCAAATGGACAAATCTGCGCGGATCTGCTGCCTACTCTTTTGTATCGACTAGTGATTGCTTGCTGCTTGTTTGTGATCTTTTTTATTGACCTTCGCCATAGTATTATTCCCTTCTCCGTGTTGATTGTGGCTGCTCTTGCAGCAATTATTTACACGTTAGTGAGTAACCCTTTTTTCCTAACAGTATCACTTCTCACAGCTGTCGGTTCATTTCTCTTCTTTCTCGTCATTCACCTTGTGACAAAAGGTAGAGGGATGGGTTTTGGTGATGTTCTCTTTGCCTTCGTCATTGGTCTTATCCTTGGATTTCCGACGAGTGTTGTTGCGTTCTATATCGCATTCTTGACAGGATCTGTTATCTCACTCATACTGGTCTTAGGGAAGAAGAAACACATCAAGAGCGCCATTCCGTTTGGGCCGTTTCTGGTGGTTGGAACATTTACCTGCCTACTATGGGGACCAGAGCTTACACACGTGTTTCTCGCATGGCTGCGGCTTATTTGAATCCACGAACTTTCTCAGGGTTTACCCTCGTCGAGTTGCTGGTTGTGATGGCAGTAACTGCACTTATTGCAGGCGCGAGTATTACTTTTTTAAACCCTGTTGGACAGATAAGCAAAGGCAACGATGCGAAGCGCAAAGCAGATATCGGCAAGATACAGTCTGCGCTTGAGCTTTACCATTCTGATAATGGTCAATACCCCTGTTGCGGTACAAATTATGCGACATGGCTTACCTCGACCCTCGTTTCAGGATATATAGGCAAAGTCCCCTCTGATCCGAAGTGGGGAGATGCGTGTGGAGGTCCAAATTACGGGTATATCTATAGCGTCCCTGAGTCAGGAAACGGTCAAACCTACACGATTTTTGCGAGACTAGAAAATACACAAGACAAAGATGCTACCAGCGTTAAAGCCACACCAGTTGATTTGAGCATTGGAAGCAGTAGTGATGGATATATAACCTTTGTACTGAATGGAACACAGACAATCTGCCCAGCGGGGACAACATATAATTACTGGGTAAACAACCCATAGATTAGGACAGAGTGGAACGCATACGTTATTTTATTTCAAAATCCAGCACGACAATTCAGAAAGCAAGTGGAGGCTTTACTCTCGTTGAAATTCTTCTTGTGATCGCGGTTGTCAGCATCGTTACCTCTGTCGGCGCGAATACGTACAATGATTACGCTAACGCGAAAAGAATCTCAACAGCAGCAGATGAGGTAGCCAATGCTCTTAATGTTGCAAAAAGCAGGGCGATATCCCAGGTAAAACCAGCTGCCTGTGGAAGCGCGGAACTAGATGGATACAGGCTGGTCGTATGTCCTGGGGGATGTACTGGAGGAAATTATCGGTATCAGGTCGAAACATATTGTGGCGGCAATGGTGTCAGGGTAGGTCCTATCTACTCTCTTCCTGCAAATGTTACGTTCAGCTCAACTTCCCAACAGACAGTCCTGTTTAGGACGATTACCGGCGCAGCGGAATCATCAAATGATATCATCCTAAATTCGAGCGGAAAAACGAGGCGGGTATCGACAACAAAGGCTGGTGTTATCGCGATGATTGACCCTGGTGCACCACTTCCAACATCGACGCCCATTCCTGGTACAGCGCCGACGCCGACAACTGCTCCTCCTGCTCCTACAGTGAATCTGAGCGCGAATCCGACGACAATCACCTTAGGTAATTCTTCGACTCTCTCCTGGTCCTCAACGAATGCTGTAACCTGTACAGCAACCGATGGGTGGAGTGGTGCGAAGGCAACAACCGGCACGCAATCAGTGTCTCCGGCAACAACGACTACCTATTCGATATACTGCCAATCAAGCGCAGGTGTTTATTCAAGCGTGAAGTCAGTAGATATTACAGTAAATCCAGGGCCGACTGCTTCACTTACGGCAGATCCGAATCCTATCGTTGCCGGAGGGTCAACGACGCTCCAGTGGTCTTCAACAAATGCGACCGGGTGCACTGCCTCTGGGGGTTGGACTGGTGCAAAGGCGACCTCAGGAACACAATCTGTCTCTCCTGCGGCGACAACAGGGTACTCGATCTATTGTACCTCAAGCGACGGAACGAACTCTTCTACACAAACGGTTACAGTCACCGTCAACCAGCCGACACCTACCCCGACGATTGCTGGCACTGTTTACATGCCATTCTCGACAACTGGACTTACGAGTGATACTGCAGGGAATGTGTGGAAGAATTCAAACTTTAGGGTGCTTGACTCAGGAGGAGCGATCATCAATCAGGTTGGCTTTTATGGAAGTGCGGGATCCGGTGCTAACTGGGAGGCTAGAGTATCAAATTCTGCTGGGATTACCGATGGCACACTTATCGCTTCAGGTACGCTCGGTACAGTTGCGGAAAGCGGGTTCTACACGCAGGCGACAAATTTTACGCTTGCATACAATGCATATGCCGTATTTCGAGTCTTTCAGTCTACCGGTACTACCTCCTACTACAAGGCTTCATCAGCCCCCAGTCCTTTTTCGTACAACAAATACAATATTGGCTCAGGGACTCTGTGGCCGACTGGCTCGTATGAGTACCGTTTCATCTATCAGTAGGCAGCTATGTCCAATGACTTGTTTCATAAACGATTCCTTACTGGCCAGACGCTTGTAGAGGTGCTCGTTGCGATGACAGTTGGCGTTTTGGTGCTTACTGCTATCACTTCCTCCGTGTTGACATCCCTTGTCAATTCCCGTGTCAGCAATATCCAGACGGCTGCAAATCAGTACGCCCAAGAAGGATTAGAGATTGCCAGGGCTTCACGATCTGCTGCAGCGGGAAAATACTGTCTTGATGAGGGAGAGACAGGGTTGTCTGGAATTCCTGAAGGAACGTGTACCACGAGGAATGTTGATGATACATATATTAGGACTGTTGATGTGCAGCCTGGTGGTGTAAGTGATTGCGGGACAAACATAAATAAGATGATTGTTACTGTCCAGTGGACAGACAGCAAATGTCCCTCAGGTACGTATTGTCGAAAAGTCCAACTTGATTCGTGTGCTAATGTAATTGCTGTTGCTGGGACGATTACCTCTACTCCGATACCTACGCTAACACCCACACCCGTTACAGTGATTCTTCTCGCTACTGATGATAATCAGACCGACGAAAGTAATCCAGATTCTGTGGATCCACGCCCATTAACTATTTATTCAACAAGCGGAGGTGTCGGATCTCGAGAAAATGTGTATTACAAGTTTGACCTCACATCAATTCCCAGTAGTAAGGAGGTCTTGAGCGCAACATTTCACCTTGTTATGCGTAGTGATCGGTCAGGTAGCGATAGTATTCAGGCTGCGGATAATAATCTATCGACTGGCAGCCCATGGACCGAGGCAACGATTACGTGGAATACTCAACCTTCTTTTCTGGGACCTCTCTACCAGATTAACGATGGGGCTGAGAATCCCTTGAACGTGGATGTCACTAATTATGTGCAGCTAAAGCTAGGTGGTCCTATCACTTTTGGTATTAACACAGTAACTGGTAGTGGAACAGTCTACTACTCAAGAGATGAAGGACCAAGTGGAAGGCCTTCGCTTGCCGTTGTGACAAAGTAGAATGTTATGATAAAAAAAAACAAAAAGAAAATCGTCTATTTTGGTTTCTCCCTTATTGAGCTCTTGATAAGCATGTTTATCATTTTATCCGTAACATCTCTTGTTATGGCGATTTTTGTTGCAGGACTCAGGGGTTCAAGCAGGGCAAGTGTTGAGATGAGTGTGAGGCAAAACGGCAGCCTAGCTCTGGCACAGGTTGCACGGATGATTCGCAATTCAAAGAGCTTTGACGGTGTCAGTATTGATGGATCGACAAATTTTACCACGGATGTGTGCTATGTTTCTCCGGGATTTGGTCCGACCCCGACGCCACAGGCGTTTAAAGCAGTGAGGATGACAGCATTTGACGGAGGAGTATCAACAATCGCATGTCCGGAAGTCGGTGAAACATCAATTACCTCAAAAAGCGCGACGCTGGCAAGCCCCTTACCTCTCACCGATACCACAACTGTTGCCGTGCTTCCCAATTCATGTTATTTCACCTGTCAGCAGAGCACCGAAACAGATTCTCCCATTGTTGGTATCACATTTAGGCTCGAAAGTTTAAAAGTAGGTGGAGTCGTCGGGCAAACAGTCGGTCAGACGTTTCAAACTCTCGTCATCCCCCGGAATTTCGTCCGATAGCTAATTGTTGACAGTCATACTCCTCATTGCTACGATGTAGTAGATGGCTACGAATCCTCAAAAAGAGTTTTCGCTACGGCAAACGACACTGCTTCCTGGTCAGGCGTTGCTGATGGTGGTTGTTGCGATGGTCATTATTTTAACCATCAGCCTTTCTGTTGCTACGCAATCGATAGTCAACGTTCGTACTTCCTCTGAAGAAGAGAGTTCATCTGTGGCATTTTCTGCAGCTGAAGCGGGAATAGAAAAGTATTTAAAAAATGCACAGGAGTTCACAGGCACTATCGGTACGTCAAATGTTACCGTGAATATAGTTCCAGTCGGGGGAACGACGTCAATCACGCTCAACAATGGTAATCCGGTTCTGCGTGATGACGGAGCAGATGTTTGGCTTTCAACCTTCCCGGGATACGCAGCTCCCTACTGGTCAGGAGTGATGCGCGTGCATTGGAATAGAACGAGTGGCTGCAGTGATCCTGATACAACAGCTGCTCTTGAGGTACTCGTCATAACTGGCCCACAGGCAAACCCTCTCTCAAGCCCAAGCATCACAAGAAGAGTATATGATCCATGCCAGGGAACTCGAGGAGGCGCTGCAGGGAATCACTTTCCTGCTCCCGATAACACCTCAGGCGTAGATGGCTATGGCAATTATTCAAACATCATTATTAATGCCGCGAGTCCTGGTATTATTGCTCGCATGATACCCCTCTACGCAAATACAGTAGTTGCAGTAACTGCACCAGGAAATCAAGATTTCCCTCAGCAAGGCTCAGTCGTTAGTTCAGTCGGAACATCAGGAAGCACAACCCGAAAAATTGTGATTTACAAGGGGTATCCGAAAGTCCCTGCGGAATTCTTCCAATACACGCTCTTCTCACCCTGATATGGCAAATCCAACATTCGGTCTTGATATCGGAACAACCACGCTGAAATCTGTCTGGTTTGAGCAAAAAAAAGAAACAGTCACCGTGAAGGCTGTTTATTCATCAAAAACTCCAGTTTCAGGTATGACTTCTTCATCGCCTCTGGACGCGGAGCAGATGGCAAAATCCATCAGAGACCATGTCGTCGAGGCAAAAATTGGCACACGGAACGTACAAATCTCCCTTGCCGATAATCTCGTCTATACAAAAGTGGTCGAGATGCCGATGCTTTCTGATAAAGAGCTGGAATCTGCAATCTATTGGGAGGCTGAGCAATATATCCCTGCCCCCCTCTCAACCATCATGCTCGACCACGTCGTTTTGAGAAAAAATATTCAGTCTTCCTCAGGTCCCCGTATGCAAGTACTCTTGGTGGGAGCACCTACTGCTACCATCCAAAAATACCAAAAAGTCGTTGAGATGGCAGGGTTATCAGTCGTTTCAATTGAGACAGAGATGTTGGCTGCAGTGCGAGCGATTGTCTCCTCCTCAACATTTCCCATAAGCCTGATTGTCAATATTGGTAGCCTCAATAGCTCCATTGCCATCGCCCAGCAAGGCATAATCGTTTTCGCCTACACTGTGCCTATTGGGAGCATGTCGATAACCCGGGCTATCGCATCTGATTTTGGGTTTACACAGGAGCAGGCGGATGAATACAAGAAGGCATATGGAATTGCTGATCCAAATGTCGGAGTGAAAATAAAAAGAGCAATTGACCCGATCCTGGCATCTTTCGTCAGCGAAATGAAAAAAGCGCTTGCGTATTACGTGCAGCGGTATAAAGGCGAGCTTCCTGTTACGCAAATCGTACTTTCAGGAGGAACTGCGAAACTTCCCGGTGTGGATGCATTTTTTGTCAATAATGTCGGACTTGAGACTGTTGTGGCAAATCCATGGAAGAGCCTTCATATCGAAGGGGTCCCACAAGTATACATAGACGACGGGCCGGAGTTCACTGTGGCGATAGGTCTTGCTCTCAAAGGGTATGAGCGCTGATATCAACCTCTCCATACGCAAAAAGCAGGAAAAGGGCTTTATCACGAGTTCTCAGGTACATAAGCTTCGGCTTGTTGCACTCATTTTTCTCTTCGGCGTAGCTGTACTTTCGGCAGGACTCTTTTTGATCATTGCAGCCTCACCTCTCCCACAGCTTCGGGAAGAGGAGCAGAGAGCATCTGAAACGCTGAAAAGCCAGCAGTCGAAATTTGGGAAATATCTCCTTCTCCGAGAGCAATTAAGTGCTATTCAGGTACTTCTCAACACTAGGCCAGACCTTCGGAAAACCATTGAAGTTGTTTTTGCGATTATTCCTCAAGGTCTTCAGGTAAGCGGCATTGAAATAAGTGAGAAGCACATATCAATGGGTGTGTCGACAGCATCCCTCGACGCCATATCTTCATTTTTTCAGTCCATACAGGATAGGGCAGTTCAGAAGGTCGTTCCAACTTCAATATCAACCTCGAGCATAGGATACTCTGCAAGCACAGGCGAATATTCATTTACTATTACTTTTGACTAAATGCTATGCAGCAAAATTTTTCACTTGCCACGATCAAACTGTATTACTTTACATTTAAGGACACCGTTTACTATACGCTTTTTGTGATCTGCCTCTTTTTCCTATTTGGAATAGTTCTTCTTTTCCAGATTGTAATTCCGCAGTTTTCTCAGTGGTTTTCAGTCCAGCAAGAGGTCGATGTGTTACGCAAGGATATCGCTGCCATTCAAGAAAATACAAGGTTTCTTTCATCTCTTGACGAACATCAGCTTGATAATGATTTGGGAATTGTGACCCAAGCGTATCCTTTTACAAATGACTATGGCGGAATCATGAACGCACTAGCGTTAGCAAGTGCAAGAACAGGGCTTGCACTTCCAAATTTCTCACTTACGGTTGGTGATATTGAGCAGACTGTTTCTCCACTTACTCCTACTCTCTACAAACTTTCTTTTACATTCGCGACTGATGTAACTGGAGCAAGAAGATTTATCGATGAATTGTCAAAAATACTTCCAATTGCTGCTGTGACCAGTATTGCAAATGGCGCCGAGACGACTCGGGTAGATTTACAATTCTACTATCATGGCTATCCATCGGTTGTGATAGATCAAAAGAAAAAGCTAGTGTCGCTGACACCAAAAGAACGTGATTTGCTTTCTGAACTCCGTTTGTGGCAAGGTGTCATCCCGGCTATCGGAGACGTAAGTGGAGATGAAGCTCCTGTTGCAACAAGTGGCGGAGCATTTCCGCCTCCACTCTAATGCTTTTCTTCTTGTAATAAGAGATCAGGTCTTGTCTGTTTTGTTTTCTTTTTTGCTTGTTCTTTTCTCCACTCTGCTATTTTTTTATGATTTCCAGACAGCAATATCTCAGGTACTTTTCTGCCTAAGTACTCTTGAGGATTTGTATACTGTGGATATTCCAGAAGCGGGGCTCCACTCTCTTCTAAAAGCGAAAAAGACTCATGCTCTGTTACCCCTTTTTTGAGGACACCTGGAACAAGGCGAGCTACCGCATCAGTAATAAGCATTGCAGGAATTTCTCCACCAGTTGTTATGAAGTCTCCAACAGATATCTCTTCATCGACAAATGCAGCTATCCGCGCGTCAACTCCTTCATAATGTCCGCAGACAATGATTAGGTGCTTAAGTGTTGCGTATTGTTTTGCTGTGGTTTGTCGGAACTGTTTTCCTCCTGCGCTCATCAGAATAACTCTTTGCGATGATGCTGGAAGGCTCTCTTTTACCGCTTCAATTGCCTGGTGGAGTACGTCAACGCGCATCACCATGCCAATACCACCGCCATATGGCGTATCATCGACAAGCTTATGTTTTCCTATGCCAAAATCGCGAATGTCTTGTATCATGATCTCAAGAAGACCCTTCTCTTGCGCTTTTTTTAAAATTGAGAGGTTGAAAGGACCTTGGAACATTTGGGGGAACAGAGTGAGGATAGTTATCTTCATAAGAAGAAAATCCGAAATTCGAAGCACGAAGCTCGAAGCAAATTCAAATGCTCCAATTTCAAATTTTCAAAACAGTTTCGCATTTTGATCATTGGTATTTTGTCCGCCAGGCAAAGCCCTACCGGCTGGCGGATTGTTTCGGATTTCGAAATTCGGATTTAGTCTTTATGCCTCTGAGGTTTCAGCTAAAGTGATATTTATTCTCTTATTCTCTTTGATAGCCCGGATCTTCATAATATTGCGGATGCTTCTTATGACTTTACCTTCTTTTCCGATGACTTTTCCCATGTCTTCTTTTGCGACGGTAACGGCGAATTGCAGTATTCCTTCCTCGTCATGCTCACCTACGACGACTGCGTCTGGATAGTCAACGATTGCTTTTACGATATAGAGGAGGGTTTCTTTCATGACGAGATTACTTTGACGACGCGTGGTGAGGGTAGAGCGCCTTTTTTGAGCCATGCGTTATAAGACTCCATATCAATTTTTTTCTTTCCGCCATCTTTTCCCATCTCGTACCATCCGAGAAGTGCGATATAGTCTCCGTCTCTACGGCTTCTTTTTTCTTTAACAACAACGCGGAATTTCCGCTCACCTTTTTTTCCGATTCGTGAAAGTCTAATGACTACTGCCATATACAATCCTAATGCATCCTAATGAAAATAATCCTAATTCATTCGAATAAGAATACGAAGATTATTCGGATAAATTCGGACTAATCTTATTCGGATACATTAGGATTCTACCATTTTTAATTTCTTTTCTCAACTTTTACGTTTCTGTAAATGCGATAATGCAGCTTTGGCAGCAGTCTCCTCGGCTTCCTGTTTGGATTTTCCAACTCCCTGCCCCATCAGTTCTTCATCAACAAAAACACCCATTGTAAAGACTTTCGCGTGTGGAGGACCTTCTTCATTGAGAACTTTGTAGACTGGAGAATGACGCTTCTTGGCTTGCACTGACTCTTGGAGAATACTCTTTGGATCTTTGAATTCCCTCCTCTCTACGTACTCGTTTGCAAGCGGGAAGAGCGTCACTTTCAGAAATTCGTAAACAGCATCAATGCTTTGGTCTAAATACAACGCGCCAATGAGTGCCTCGAAACTATTAGCAAGAAGCGTGTCGTTTTGGCGACCTTTTGATTCTTCTTCTCCGCGAGAAAGTTTGAGGTGTTTCCCAAGGTCAAGTTGCTTTGCTGCTTTTGCAAGTGTTTTGGTGTTGACGAGCAGTGAGCGGAGGTTTGTGAGAACGCCTTCTTTAAAATCAGGATACGTCTTGTAGAGATGATCAGACATGATAAATGAAAGAATGCTATCCCCCAGAAATTCAAGCCGCTCGTTTGACTCAAGCTGCTCTTTTGTCTCGTTGAGGTATGAGCGGTGGATGAAGGCCATCTCGTAAAGCTTCTTATTGGAAAATGTCGGCATTTTTGGATTCATAGGTGGTTTTGTTTAGTTTTTTTCCTCTTGATGAATTAATTTTCCAAGCGCACCATTAATAAACGCTGGACTTGAATCGTTTCCATACTCTTTGGCAAGCTCAATCGCCTCGTCGATAACTACACGAGGCGGAGCTTTTTTTTCAATAAGCAATTCATACACTGCTAAGCGTAAAATTGCAAGATCAATTTTATTTATCTTTTCGATGGGAAAATCAGGTGCAATTGTTTTGATTTTTTGGTCAAGAAGATCATGTATCTGGAAAATTTCCTCTGCGTTTTGGTCTATGTGTTGATCAGCGAAGTCACGTTTAAACAGTTCTTCGAGTAGTCGTTTTCTGCGCTGGTGTCGGGGATCTTGTGGGGTCTTCATAACAACGCGTAGCGTGTAAATGCCTTACTCCTCGTCTGTGTCTGGTGTAGAAGCAGGCCGGACTTTTGTGCTCTTTGCTTGTTTTTCCACGCGTTGTTGTGCGAGCATCGCAGAGAAGTGCGTCAGTTTGTGCCTCGTATCTATTACGCGAAGCGATATACTTGCCCGTCTTTTTCCTTGTCTGGCCCTAGAGTGTCGTTTTTTAGGTTCTTGCGGCATAGGTAATCCGAATGTACCCGAATAAAAATAATCCGAATTCATTCGAATATATTCGGACTAATGCTATTTGGATACATTAGGATTTCTATTTTACTTGATTTCGTGCTCCCTTGCAAGGGAACAGTGACAAGTGGATTATTATTTGCCAAAGAGGATGACCTATGCAGCTTTTTTATGGAGGCCATGAGGCAGGAGTGTGGGAACTCGTATTGGCAAAGCGAGAGGGCTTCTGTTATGTGGTATAACAAAGCCTCCAAAAAATCCGAACCTTGGGACTGGTATACCAAGTTCTTCTCCAAGAGCAGAAAGTTGTTGCGTATGTGTCACAACGACTTCTACAGTATTTGCCTCTGTCCTTTGATCTGCCAAGAAATCTGACATTCGATCTTTCGTATTTATATACGATCCCGCACCGAAAACCCTATCAATGACCTGTTTTTCCCAAGGAATTGTCCCATCAGGGTTTAATCCCATTCCCATCAGGTCTTCGTCTGGGAGCGCCGGATAGTTCAGGCAATTAAATATTCGATCTTCTCTGATGGTTCCTGATGTATGTTTGGCTATGAGGAATCCCAGCTGTGCTGATCTTAGGTTTTCCGCAGTAATAACAGAAATAGTTTTGCCAGTATACAGTTGAGCGCGTCGAAATCCTTCTGCAAACGCGATGGCTTCTGCTATCGATTCGTTGGTTAAAGGATCATGTATGTTGTAGCCAGGTCGCATCATAGACATTTTTTGCACTGTAGATACGGGTATTTGTGAATCTGTTGCGATAGGGAAATCATGAAGCTGCTCACCGTCTCTTATGATCTGAATGACTCTTCCACGTGGATACCATACGTGCACAAGATGGGCAAAAGCTTCCTGATCCGGTTCTCGGAGCTTTGATGTATTTGCCCTCAGTTTCTTTGCAACAGCAACTTGGAGTTTCTGTGCAACTTCGACAAACGATCTCTTTGGTTTTCCCATTTCCCGTAGATCAATGAGGGTCAGTTGAGCTTCTCGAAGTGCCATACTGAGCCTGGGATCAGACGCAAAGAACCTCTCATAGAAATATTCGTGGATCCTTGGTTCTCTTTTATCTACCATAGTAGAGCGCTATTATAGGCAGAACAGCATGGATTGTCAAAATTATAGGATGATTAATCTGGGGAGACTGAGGTTTCCTGATTGTTTTCCACCCTTGGGGTGGACATGAGGCTACACCTGCGGAGGTAGGAGAAATGGAGAGAGCTGGGATGAGATTAATCAGGAGAAACAGAAGTCGTCTGAAGCGAGGAGAAGGCTTTTTGCAGTTGTTTGTCTGTCGTCAGTTTTGGATACAGCTCGTCGGCTGCACGTTTGGCCCGCTGTATAAGCGCGACGTCTGAAAAGGATGCGACTTTTAGCTCTGGAATACCTGATTGGAGCGTGCCATAAAGCTCTCCTGGTCCTCTGAGCCGAAGATCAAGCTCTGCAAGCTGTGCACCGACATAGGTTGTCTCGAGGGCTTTCAGCTTATTAATAGTCATATCAGATGTGCTTTCGGTAAAAAGGAGGCAAAAAGATTGTTTCTCTCCCCTGCCTACCCGCCCCCGGAGTTGGTGGAGTTGTGCTAATCCGAAGCGTTCTGCTGCCTCGATGAGGATTACTGTTGCGTTGGGAATGTCAATTCCTACCTCAACGACCGGTGTCGCAACAAGAATGTCGTACTGTTTTTCCCGAAACGCAAGGAGAACATCATCTTTCTCTTTTGTTTTCATTTTGCCATGTAAAAGTCCGAGGTTGAGATCTGGAAATACCTCGTTTTTGAGCCGTTCATACTCAACTGAAGCTGCTTTGACAGTCTGCATCGTTTCAGACTGCTCGATAAAGGGGCAGATGATGAATGCCTGCGAGCCAGCCTCTTTTATTTGCTTGCGGATCCACTCGTATGCCCCATTACGTTTTATTGTAGGAACAAGCCATGTCTTCACGATTTTTCGTCCTTTGGGCATTTCATCAAGGTACGAGAGATCTAGATCCCCATATATTGTTAAAGCTACGGTACGGGGGATGGGAGTTGCCGTCATCGTGAGGACGTGCGGGTGGTCCCCTTTTTGCCTGATCAGACTTCTCTGCTCTACTCCGAATCGCTGCTGCTCGTCAATGACGACTAAACCAAGCTTGGTAAATTGTACTTGTTCATACAAGACAGCGTGAGTGCCCACCAAAATGTCAAATGCCAAATGTACAATATCCAATTTTACAAGTTTCTTTTTTTCACCTTTATCGTTATTGGTATGTATTTGATATTTGACATTGGACATTGGATATTTTTTGCTTCCCGTCACCAGATCCACTTTTACTCCGAGGGGCTCTAGCAGACCGGAGACGGTTTTAAAATGCTGTTGTGCGAGTATCTCAGTCGGTGCCATGAGTACGGATTGGTAGTCATTGAGAAAGGCAAGATACATAGCAGCGGCTGCGACAACTGTTTTTCCGCTGCCGACATCCCCCTGGAGGAGCCTATTCATGGGTTTTTCTTTTTCTAGGTCTTGAAAGATCGCGTGGGAAGCATTCCGTTGTGCAAGGGTTAGAGAGAAAGGTAAATTCTCCCAAAGGAGATCAATTTCTTTTTGAAAAGGTTGAACCTTGAACACGTGTCCCCGACGTACAACTTCCCACTCTCTTCGCCTTCTTGTCGCTTTCATCTGTAGAAAGAGTAGCTCATCAAACGCGAGACGGTTTTTTGCGGATTCAGCGTCCTCAAGGGTTTCTGGAAAATGAACTGTCTGAAGAGCCTTCGGAAGTCCGATCAGGTTGTTTTTTTTCAAGATGTCTTCTGGCAGATATTCTTCGACTGGTTCTTGAGAAAGGAGCATATAAATCTGCCTTCTCAGCCACTTTGACGTTACGCCTGCCGTTTCTGGGTATATTGGTACGAGTCTCCCAGTATGTATAGCCTCACCGTTTTCCGAGAGAATCTCATACGAGGGAGCAGTCAGGGTTTTGGTTTTACCAAACCACTCGACTTTTCCTGAAAGCGCGAGAGTCATATTTGGCTTTATGACACGAGTGAGAAACGGTTGATTAAACCACGTAACCGTAATGCTTCCGGTGTCATCGACGACCAACGCTTTTTGAATCGGTTTTGCCCTCCTCGTATATTCGTTTTTTATCTCAAGAACTGTTCCTTTTACGGTAACTATTTCTCCGGGTTGTAGCCTTGCGATTGAGGATGTGAGCGAGAAGTCGTCATACCTATGAGGGACGTGATAGAGAAGATCGGAAACCGTGACGATGCCCAGTTTTTCCAAGCGTCCTGCGTACATTTTCAGCGGACGGGAAATCTTACTCAAAGGGGTTTGTAGATCCATACATGCATTCTAGCACGATAAAACCGTAAAGCGTTTGACGGTTATGATGCTCGTATCGTTTAGTGTTAGACGTTTTACGTCACCGATTGACGAAACTGGCTTCGTCACCGTTTGCCGATCAACCAAATATTAAAATGCAGCCATGTATGGGAGGAACGATGTGAGTATAAGGGCAATAGTTGCAATCGCAATGATCACAGTCCAGATTTTTCTGTGCTTTCGAAATGTGTCCATTGAGTCTATCATAGCATAATTGTTACAGAGGTCAAATATAAGAGTTGCGAATTTTTTCTCAGTTTCGTATTATGGTACTCCATAAAGGAGGCTTGCCCCTCCGTAGCCTCGCCTCATAGGTTTATGGACAAAAAAATTGAGGTACGAAACTCGCCTTCGTTAAAACTTCCTCCTACGCTGAAGCTTCGGAGGATAAATCGGCGGGCGAAGGGGGGTGAGAATGCATGGGTAACGCAAAAAAAGCAGTAGCAGCTGGAATTGTCGGAACAGCACTTGGTGTTGCGGCTGGTGCTGCATCAGTCTATCTAGCGGATAAAAAAAATAGAGAAAGAGCTCTGAAAAAGGCGAAAGAATTGAAGAAACGAGCCAACGATACCGTAGAGGATCTGCAGAAAAAAGCAACTGATCTTCGACAGAAAGTCGAAGAAGTCAAAGACGAACTACTTGAGAAGGAAGAAGGGGAAGCAGAAGAACCGAAGAAAGGGAGCAACTAGCATCCCAATTACTGCGAGAAGTATCCTTATCGAAAAGGAGCGTTGTTTTTGTCTTGAACACGTATTACAATAGTGTTATGCGCATGTGTCCAAGGTGCAAAGTTGAGCTCTCCAAAAAACGATACAAAGGTGTTTTGGTAGATGAATGTGAGAATTGCCACGGGATTTTTTTTGACCATGGCGAGCTTGAGAAAGTTCGGGATGCCGCCGATGAAAATCTTCGCTGGCTTGATTTTGTTCTCTTCAACGTCTCAGATTTACAAAAAGTCCAAGCCGATCAAGGAGATTGTCCAAAATGCGGATTTGCCATGGATTCTCTGCAGTATGCTGGATCGTCAGTTATCCTCAGTAAATGTTCCAATTGTCAAGGAGTATGGCTTGATAAGGGAGAATTTCAGAAGATAATCGCCTATCTTGAAGGACTAGTGGCAGCAATGCCCGCTTCAGAGCTAGGTGATGCAGCAAAAAGGCAGCTTGTTGATGTGTTTGTAGGACCGAAAAGAGAAAGCGAAGAAATAAAAGACCTTTTGGCTGTAACGAGACTTCTTGAAGAGCGCTGGATCGTTGAACATCCGACAATTGAGAAGATTATGGAAACCTACTACGAACTCACCCCGTTCAAGTAATATTTTAGGTTTAGTAAGAAGTTGTAGGTATAGCGACCAGTATAGTTAAAGGTTGTAGTTTATTGTACTTTACCCCTTGACTTTATCCATACTGGCAGCTACAACTAAACCCAATCCTTTTGCCGATTTCTTGCTATGGCAAACCAAACGCTTAAGTATTTCTCCTCGCTCGTTTCAGATTCTCATGAGCTCAATCATAGGGAAAAAGACATTCTCCTCCGCAGGCTGAAAAACCAACACTTGAGAAAAATCGGGAGAAAGTACGAAGTGACTGCTGAACGAATTCGTCAAATCGAAGAGCAGGCACTAGGTAAATTTACGAAGAAAATCCTGCAGCTTTTATTACTTGATTAATCTAGTATGGAATGCGTGATCGAAATCACTGTATTTTTTTAGGAGGAAGGTACATTAAATAATATGACTGAGATTCCGTTAAATGGTGTTGTTGAGAAGATAATCCAGGTTGTTCCTCTTCTTGCCGAATTTCGTGAGCGGCAGACCTTGATAAGAGACCAACGGGAGCGACGCCGCGAGGAAGCCTTGTGTAGATACCAAATAATGGATGAGAGGTTAGATCAAGCTACACATCGGGTTGCAAATACTCCGGATACAGGAATTGAATATACAAATGCGAGGTTATGGCTAACGGTTACAGAGTATGTTTATGCTGACGCACAGAGAGAGTATGAGGCATTTGATGAACCTTCTGGAGTTCGTGATTTGGTTGAAGGTGTGTGGAATTTACTCACTTACCGATTTTAGCGCAAGACTTTTACACCCCCGGGGTGGAAGCGAGGCTACACCTGCGGATTTTTTAATGCCAAAATGCTCTCCGGTTGGTAAAGACCATAGTGATCCCTGCTTTATCCGCTGCCTCTATTGAAGCTTTATCGTTTATTGATCCACCCTGCTGAACGATTGTTTTTATTCCGTGTTCTGCTGCAAGCTTGACTGAGTCGTCAAATGGGAAAAAACTATCGCTTGCGAGGACGGCTTCGCTGGCAAACTTCCCTGCTTGCTGCAGGGCGATTTTCGCTGCTCTCACCCTGGATGTTTGTCCTGTACCGATGCCTCTTGTCATCGGTAATTTTTTGTCAACGACGATGACGGCATTTGATTTTATTCTTGTTATAAACTTCCATGCTATCTGCATTTGCTCTTTTTGCTTAGGAGAAGGTTTCTTCTTCGTGGCGACCTTCCAGTCCTTAAATCCTGCTTCGACATCGTCATCGCGAGTTTGAAGAACAAAACCTCCATCGACCCATTTTGTATCCATTCGAATGTTTTGGATTCTGGACAAGCCTGAATGACGGCTAAGATCGGGGATTTCTCCAAACGTATAGATCCCCATACTTTTCCTCGTTTTGCTCAAAAGCTCAAGGGCATCCTTGTCTATCTCTGGGACTGCGACAATGTCCATATTGCCTTTGGTTTCTTCTTTGAATGAGGCAACGATTTTCGCAGTTCTCAGATCCATTGGCTTATTCAAGACAATAACCCCGCCGAACGCTGATTCAGGATCTGCGTCGATTGCGCGCTGCAGTGCTTCTTTTGCATCCTCTCCCAGCGCTACGCCACAGGGATTGTTGTGTTTGATGACGACAGCCGCTGGTTCTTGAAAAAGCCTGACAGCTTCAAGTCCAGCATTGATATCTGTGAGGTTTGTTAATGACATATCCCTTCCCCACTGTTTTTGGAGATGTGAGAATGGCGATTTCGTGTTTGGCGTCAAATATACCGCTGCATGCTGATGCGGATTTTCTCCATATCTCAGACTTATCAGCCTTCGACAGGGCAGTGTCAGTTCCTCAGGGAAGAGTTGATCTGAAAAAAAGTGAGCGATTTGTGAGTCATAAAACGACAAGTGATAGAATGCTTTGCTTGCTAGTTGTTGGCGATCATATTCGCTCAGCGAGTTCGAACGAATCTTTTCACCTACCCACTCGTAATCCGTAGGATCGACAAGGACGACGACACTCTTGAAGTTTTTGGCAGCAGCTCTCACCATCGTCGGTCCGCCGACGTCGATATTTTCAACAGCTTCGGCAGTCGAAACTTTTTTCTTCGAGACAGTTTGCTCGAAAGGATAGAGATTGCAGACGACGACATCTATAGATGGAATGCTTAGCTCGTCTGCCTCTTTTTGATGTTTTGGGCTTGTTCTGTCAAAAAGGATTCCCGATTCTATCTGAAAACTGATCGTTTTCATGCGTCCGTCAAACGATTCGGGGTTGCCGGTGATTTTTTCAATTGGAACAACAGCGATATTTGCTTTTGCTAACGTTTTTGCAGTGCCGCCTGTGGAGAGGATAATGTATCCCTTTTTTTGAAGCGTTCTCGCGAAATCTGTGATTCCCGTCTTTTCAAAAACGCTAAGAAGCGCGTACTTTTTTACTTTTTCTGTTTTTCCTGCCTTCATGTATCAATGCGTACAGTATGTACGATATATCGATATATCATACATGGAGTTCTGATAATTTTGTCAGCCGGATTTTAGTTTGACAATTTTTCTCTTACCAACTTTTATAATCATACCGTTTGTGATTTGTATATTTTTATTCGAGTCAACGATTCGTTTTCCATTTACCTCTACGCCTCCTTGCTGAAAAAGCCTTTTTGCATCTGATTTTGATGATGCGAGATTGAGGTCAACGAGAAGATCTTCATTGACAAATTCTTCATCCGTGTCGCTTAACGAAACCTCAGTAATTTCTTCCGGAAGCTCACCTCTCTGGACATTTTTTTCGAATGCTTCTTGAGCAGACGCAGCATCTTCATCGCTATTGAGCATTGCTGCAATTGCATAAGCAAGTTTTTTCTTATATACCATTGGGTTTTCGCCTCCGGAAATAGCCTTCTCGATTTCTTTTACCTTATTCATCGGGATTCTTGTCAGGTACTCAAAAGATTTCACAACGACCTCATCAGGGAATGTCATGATTTTCGCATAGAGCTCTGCTGGATTATCGGTAATCGCGATTGCATTTCCTTCAGTTTTTCCAATCTTATTACCTGTTGCATCAGTAAGAAGCGGTGTTGTCATAACATATTTTTCTTTGTTTAAATAATCTTTCACAAATTGTCTGCCAACTAACATATTGAATGTCTGATCTGTGCCACCGATTTCCAGATCTACTCCCATAGCTACGGAATCGTAGCCTTGCAAAAGGGGATAAAGAAACTCGCGCATGCTGACTCGTTCTTTATTTTTTAATCTTTCTTGGAACAAGTCTCGTTCGATTAGTTGTTGGAGAGAAGCATGGTCGAAAATTTCAAGCATTTTTGGCAGATCAAGTATGTTGAGCCAATCACTGTTGTACTTAATCTCAATTGGATTGTCGCCTTCGAAATCAACAATTTTCGAAGCCTGCATCACATAGTCTTTGGCATTTTCTCTGAGTTGCTCTTTCGTAAAAAACGTATCACGGCTTTTGGTTTTTCCCGATGGGTCGCCTGCTTGTCCTGTGCCGTCTCCTATGAGGAAGATGACATGATGTCCGAGCCGCTGCCAATCAGCCATCTTCATAAGCCCTACCATGTGTCCGACATGCAGCTTATCCCCTGTCGGGTCAAAGCCCTGATAGAGCGTCAGTTTTTTCCCAGAACGGAGTACTTTTTCAAGCTCTTCTTTGGTCGGATATATCGTATCTACGCCCCTCGTCAGAAGTTCTTCAATCTGGTCCATACTTGTGAGTATAGCATAACAGGTTTGAGCAATTTAACACTTGCTTTTTAAATATCCTTATGCTATAAAGGTCGCTATGTCAAGAGAAATCTCTATTACCCCCCCAAAGCCTTTACTGAACGTGTTGTTTCTCCTCTCCTGGAGAGTATCCCATCAACTTTCACAGCACAAGCC
>JACPGQ010000010.1 GCA_016188975.1 Candidatus Levyibacteriota bacterium
AGACAGGATGCTTAACATTGAAGGCGCAGTCATCATGAATGCCTCCTTGACAGGCGGCACACTCAAACTCTACCGCCAACTCTGTAGTCAGAGTGGCTATCCAACACTCACCGTCAAAGAACGGCCTGATATGATCCTCAACATGCCTGATATCCTCAAGAATCCGACGTACACGTGGAGAGAGGTCGCACCGTGAGGTGCGACATACACTGCTGTTAGTCGCTCCATGAGAGCGACATACGTCTGCGGACTAGTCGCGCCGTGATGCGAAGCATCACAGAAATTCGAATATCGAAATCCGACGCTCGAAACTCGAAACAATACCAAAATTCAAATTTCAAATACCGAAACGGTTTTTGTCATTATTATTTTGATCATTTGTATTTGTTTCGTCCGTCAGTTGACGGATTCGGATTTCGGATTTAAGCTGCATTCTTGCATATTTCTCTATATTCCTCCGGAGCTTTCCCACACCACAGTTGTTTCTCCTCCTGTGTTGCCCGCCTTTCAAGAGCACCCCCGATGATTTGGAAGCAAGTGCGTGCATGCTGAGTATTGACTACGGTGCAAAACTGCAATGCCCTTTCAGCGAGTGCGGTTTTATCGTAAATGAGTGAGCGGATGATCGTATTCATGCACGTTTGGTATTGCGGTGGTTTTTGATCATACGGCATGCACAATTTCGATAAATATGCATCGTCGGCATTATTATTTTGTGTGAGTTCATTGACAGCATGCAGATAGCATGAATCAATCAATCTTTCCTCGCCTGCTACTTGACACTGTGCAAAAACAGCTTCTGGTTGATACCGTGTGCGGCTGTTGTACATGTGTGATATTTCTTGCCAGCAGGAGAAAGCAGGAAGGTCAGTGTAGGATTTGCAAAGCGTTTCTTGTTTCTGGATCGTCTCATCATTCCACGGAACATACTCAGCTATTCCATGCGCAACGAGATTTGTGCGAGTGTAACTTTCCATAAACGAGCCAGCAAAACACTCCCTTTGCATACGTGAGGGAACGTTTTTACAAACTGTGACTGCATCATCAATATCTCCCTCTTTATTCACCAAGAGCACATGTCCCATGATATGTGCGCATGTTTCCTCAAGCCCCTGCGTTTTTGTATGCTTGGAAAACTCGCTACAAAGCTCTGGTATCGTTTGTGCGCTCAGGACAAATGTCTTATCAACCATGCTTCGTGCTTCAACTATACCGTGGATAAAACCGTAATTGCAAGAATACGGATCAATTTGCTGGGCATACTCAGTCCAGTTGTCTGGGTGATCAGTTACGTACTGCTTCATAATCGCGTGTGCTATGACATGACATTCATTTGTCCTGTTATCAAGCGCCTGAATTTTTGAAAAGGCAAGAAGCGATACGGGTAGGGGATATTTTTGGGACATTTTCTCAACCTCTACTTCGTAACAATGCCTCCAAAAATCATATGCATCTTTACATGCCTGAAGGACTGTATTTGCCGCGATTCCTGCCTGTTCATGCTGTTTGGCCTGCGTATATGCTGGTAACAAATAGTACTGTGTTGTCACAAGCGCTACAATGAGGAAAATGGCGACACTGATTAGCAGCAGAGCAGCTTTGTATTTTTTAAATACATTCATAGCGCAGAGGGGTGCATATAAGAGTAATATACATTATGAGGAGTGAAAAGTGGAAACATGCTTATTTACTATAATCAAAAACTATTCATTAAACAGATTGTCATTGCGAGCCCGAAGGACGTGGCAATCTCTTATAATAGATTGCTTCTCGAGGACAAAGTCCGAGACTCGCAATGACAATGTAATGGAATTTATGGAACAATGCATAAAAATCCTTGTTTTCTCTATCCCAAGCTTCTATACTACTGTTACACAATGGACGACAGGCAAACCTCAAGGTCTTCTCCGACTCTTTCTTTTTTTCCTCTCAGCGGCATTGAGGATGTCACGAAAAACATGTATCTGTATGAATATGGCGACGAAATCCTCATTGTCGATTGCGGACTCGGGTTTGCTGATGAGACAATGCTCGGGGTTGACCTCTTACTCCCTGATATTTCTTATCTCTTGCAAACGAAAAAAAAGATTGTCGGTATGGTTCTGACGCATGGCCATGAAGATCATATTGGCGCACTTCCTTTCATTCTTCCGCAACTTCCACAAATCCCTGTTTTTGCTACACCTTTGACTGCTGCATTTTCCAATGAAAAACTCAAGGAATTCCGCATAAACCAAAAAGTTCAGACAGTCAATTTTAACGGTGGGGATATCTCGCTCGGCTCATTTCGCGTTTCATTTATCAGGGTAACGCACTCAGTTCCTGACACAGCAAATCTCCTTATCAAAACACCAGCAGGGACAGTGTATCATGGGAGCGATTTCAAGTTTGACCTCACGCCTGCTGATAAGAAGCCGACTGAGTATCACCGCATTGCTCAGGCTGGTAGAGAAGGTGTGCTGGCGCTCGTTTCTGATTGCCTGGGTGCCGAGAGGCTTGGGTTTTCCCGCTCGGAGTTGCCGCTTCAGCAAAACTTTGAAAACGCGATGCGGGATTGTCGGGGAAAAGTCATTCTGACGACATACTCTTCAAATATCTCGCGCCTCAACCAGGCAATTGCTGCTGCGTCACACCTGGGGAGAAAAGTATGCTTCGTTGGACGGTCCCTCGTCAAAGCCAAGCTCGTTGCCAAGAAACTCGGGTTACTGCAGATGGCGGATGATTTGGAGGTCCCAATTGATCGTTTGCGAAAATTCAAGGATTACCAACTGCTTTTGATCGTTGCCGGGAGCCAAGGCCAGGAAAATTCTGCGCTGACGCGGATTGCGACAGATGAGCATCGTGAGGTAACTCTAGGACCCCAGGACTTGGTGATTATCTCCAGTGATATTATCCCCGGCAATGAAGTGCTCGTGCATTCGATGATTGATGAGATCGCCAAGAAAGGATCAAAAGTGATTTACCGAGATATTAGCGACCAGTTTCATGTTTCAGGACACGGGACACAAGGAGACCTGATGCTGATGATGTCGCTTGTCAACGCCCGCTACGTCATACCGATAAGCGGAACGTATAGGCAGATGGCTAGCTATAAACGCCTGGCAGAAACGGTCGGATACCCTGCCTCACAAGTTATTTTGACAGAAAATGGGCAAGAAATTATGCTCGGAAAGGCTGCATGGTCTAAGGGTCGGAAAATTGAGGTGAGAAATGTCTATGTTGATGAAATTTCTGGAGAGGAAGTTGAGAGCTTTGTCCTGCGGGATCGGGAGAGGTTGGCAAAAGAAGGTGTTGTGATGGTACTTGCGGAGGTAAATAGCGCGACCGGAGATCTTGTGAGCACACCTGAGGTTGTGGTCAAAGGATTCATACCAAAAGATAGTGAGGCGCTGACAGGGTTTGTGCAAAAAGGCGTCAGAGATACACTCTCCATGCACAAGAAAAAGATACGCAATTGGGTCTATGTGAGGAGGATGATTGAAGAAACAGTGGGGAGGATTATTGATAAAGAGCTTCACAGAAGACCCCTTATTTTACCGGTTCTCATAGAGGTATAGGTTCTAGAGATTTTGAAGTGAGATGTAGGAATTTTTGATATTGATTTTTTGAACTCTAGAATTCTTGAAATCAAGAAATCTTAATTTCAAATTCAAGAAAATCTCATTTCCCACATCAAAATATCCTGTTGCAAGATTCTTTTACAAACTCAGCCTCCTGTGCTATTATGATCCTACGTTCTGCCTATGGTATGTACAAATTCTGGTGGCATACTTTGTACTGTTTACATTACTTGTAATACTCATCAAGGCAGAAAAGTTTAAAAACACCATTTGTACATACCTATGCGAGTAAAGCGAAAGACGACAAGGAGAAGACGAGTCAAGCTTAAGTTAAAGAAAAACACAATCTACAACGTTTTTGCTATTGGTTCATTTCTTCTTGCATTTCTTTTTTTTCTTTCCTATACCCAAAGTGGTGATTCGCTGATCATTCTCAATGACGTGCTGGTGCGCCTGTTTGGCGGTTTTTCTCTTCTTCTGCCTATGTCTCTTCTTTTCCTCGGGTTTTTCATGCTTCGGCTCAAGACGTATATCTCCCGTCCCAATGTATTTATCGGGTTTTTGCTTGCATCAATTTCCCTGAGTAGTCTTTTTCGGACTGGCGAGTTTGGAGCGCAGGTGCATACGATACTTGCAGAAATTCTGACAGTTGCTGGTGCGAATATCGTTTTCATCGCAGGGGTGATTATTGGCGTTATCGTATTTTTTGATACGTCAGTCGATGAAATCATGAGAGCTGTAAAAGCAATCGTGAAGACTATGCCAAAAATCTTCCCGGTCGGTGCGGTGAGCGGAGGGTTTAAGAAAAATGAAGCGAAGTTTGATCGGCAACGCGATCTCTGGAGCTGATGGGATATGGGAGTATCCGCCGCTTTCCCTTCTGAATGAAGCGCCAGGGCAAAAAGCAGATAGGGGAGACATCAACAAGATCGCCTCGATTATTGAAAAAACGCTCCAGAGCTTTGGCGTTGAGGCACGGGTCGCTGAGGTAAACCTGGGACCTGCGGTGACGCAGTACGCGCTTGAAATTGCTTTGGGTACCAAGGTCTCCAAAATCACCTCTCTTGCCAATGACCTGGCGCTTGCAACTGAAGCGCCGACGGGTCAAATCCGTATCGAAGCGCCAATTCCTGGAAGAAACTTAGTCGGCATCGAAATTCCAAACCGCTCACTTGAAGTTGTGACACTTCGTACAATGCTTGCCTCTTCAGTTATGCAGAAAGCCAAGTCCAAACTGACCGTATCTCTTGGTCTTGATGTCTCGGGAAGTCCGATTGTTTCGGATATCGCGAAAATGCCCCACGTACTTATCGCAGGGACGACAGGGTCTGGGAAATCCGTACTCATCAATGCGATCATCGCGTCGCTTCTGTTTCGTTCGTCACCAACTGAAGTGAAATTTATTCTTGTTGATCCGAAACGCGTCGAATTTACTGCGTATAACGGTATTCCCCATCTTTTGACACCTGTTATCATTGAACCTGAGAAAATTCTTTCGGCTCTAAAGTGGGGAATGGGGGAAATGGATCGCAGGTATAAACTTTTTTCTGAGCGGGGTGTCCGAAATATCGATGGATACAATGAGCTCTCAGGTTTTCAGGCGCTCCCCTATATCGTTATTATCGTTGATGAGTTGGCAGATCTTATGATGTTTGCACCTGTCGAGGTAGAAGATGCGATTGCGCGCCTCGCGCAGATGGCCCGGGCAACAGGAATCCACTTGGTCATTGCGACGCAGCGTCCGTCAGTCAATGTCATCACAGGTCTTATCAAGGCGAATATCCCTGCCCGCATCGCGTTTAACGTTTCATCGATGATTGACTCGCGTGTCATCCTAGATACTCCAGGGGCCGAGAAGCTGCTGGGACGTGGAGATATGTTGTATATCCCGCCAGATCAGGCAAAACCAACACGCATCCAGGGAGCGTATGTCTCAGAAAAAGAGGTAAAAAAACTTGTCGACTTTTTGAAATCGAAAAATATTCCTGTAGAATACACAGAGGAAGTTTTGACACAACCGCTTCCTTTGAAAAAAGTCGGCAATAGTACGTCATCAGTTGGCGCTGACGGTAAAGATGCCCAACTTGAAGAGGTTATTCGGCTCGTGTGCCAGTTTAATACAGCTTCAGCGTCTTTCTTGCAGCGGAAGATGTCTATTGGCTACTCACGCGCAGCAAGGATTCTTGATCAGCTTGAAGAAATGGGTATCGTCGGGCCGGCAGAAGGGTCCAAGCCGCGTGAGGTGTTAGTACGAAACGCTGAAGAGTATCTGAGTCAAATGCAACAACAGTAAGATCGATTAAATTCGAAGCAAAGAACGCATGTGGATATTTTGAAATGAGATATTCTTGATGTTCTTGACCTTGATTTTTTGATGTCTTGATATCAAGATTTCAAGAATTCTGAATCAAAAACCTCTCACCTCTCACTTCAAGAAATCTCAAAAAATATTGCATATCACATTTTATTATGATACGTATTGGTCAAAAGTTGCGCGAAGAGCGGTTGCACCGGGGGTTATCACTTGAAGATGTCGCGAAAGCGACCAAAATCCGTCCTTCGTTTCTAGCGGCTATTGAAAGAGGAGAGTATAAAAAACTTCCCTCAAGCGCATACGCGCAGGGATTTGTTCGAAATTACGCTGAGTATTTGGGGCTCTCAAAACGGGAAGTCCTAGCTCTTTTCAGAAGAGAGTTTGATGAGGAAAAAGTCTTTCGTGTTCTGCCCGAAGGGTTTGCCAGGCAGAAGGATGTTACAAGACTCCCTTTCCGCATCCATCACACCGCACTTCTCGTAGTATTTCTTCTTCTCTTCCTTTCCGGGTTTATTGTTTTTCAGTATCGCTACGCGATCATACAGCCTCCCCTGAGCGTTCAGAGTCCGCAAGAGGGCTTGGTGACTGAAAAAAAAGACATACAGATTTCAGGTCGCACGGATCCCAATGCAGTAGTGACGATTAATGGCCAGACGGTTACCGTTTTGGACGATGGATCATTTACCAAACAGCTTTCATTGTTTCCAGGCGATACAATTATCGAGATCCGCGCCAGACACCGCCTCGGGAAAGAGACATTAATACAGAGAAGAGTGACGGTGAAAGAGTAACACGGAAACGGCAGTTGCCTTGACAGTTGATGAGAAGTTGCGATACTATTGTCTCATGATCGACGCTGTCCAGGTCATTCTCCTTCTCGTGATTGTCACCCTCGCTGTGCTCCTTTTGATCCTGGGAGTTCAGGTTTTCTTCATTCTCCGTGAGATTCGTAAGACGGTTATGAAGGCAAACCAAGTTCTCGACGACACGGGGGCGATAACCCGCAGTGTTACAGGACCAATCACCTCAGTCGCTTCACTCGTCGAAGGCGTCTCCACAGGAGCTGTCGTTGGGAAAGCGGTGAAAGTACTTTTGAATATCTTCATGAAGCAAGAGGAGGGAGACAATGCAAGGACAAAATGAGCGAAACAACGGATTTTCTACAGGGTTACTATTAGGGCTTTTTCTTGGTGTGTGCCTCACGCTTCTTCTTGTGACGAAAAAAGGCAGACGGATTCTCAAGACGTTGACTGAGAAAGGACTTGACAACATCAAAGACCTGAAGACAAAACTTCGTGAAGCTGATGTGCAGATTGATGAAGATTTATATTACGACGATTTAGAAGAGGAATCTTCAACACCAGTTTTGCCCAAACCGACACCCGTAGTTTCAAGCGCAGAAAAACCTGAGCCTCCAAAGACTAACGGAATAAAAAAGCATGCCAAGAAGCTCTTCCGCGGCATCCCCAAGAAAAGTTAAATTTTCTACGAACCTGAAACGCCGTATCTGATCTTATTGCTGTTGTGCTGGTCGTTTGTTATAGCGTAGCGGATTTGTCCATCCTTATCATGGAGATAGTAGAAATATTCTGTATTCTGCGGATTTACCGCTGCCTCTAAAGCCGCCAGGCCTGGGTTGGCAATCGGGCCTGGAGGAAGACCGGGTGAGAGATACGTATTGTATGGCGAACGTATCGATGTATACTCAGCAACAGTCACCGGACTCCACCATGATTTCCGCGAAGCATTATAGCCTTTCGCGTATTGAATTGTCGCATCGACCTGCAGCGCTACTCCTGCATTTAGTCTGTTCTGGATAATACCAGCGATAATCGGCTTTTCTTCATCAGTGATCGCTTCCCGTTCGACGAGAGAAGCGATCGTAACGACTTTTTCCTGTGATTTTCCCGCGGTATTGGGGATACTCGCATATTTTTGATCAAACGTACCTCGAAGAAGCGTTGCGACTTGGTCAATCGTTGCATCTTTTGGGATAAGGTACGTATCGGGAAAAAGGTAGCCCTCGTTTTCATTGAGCCGTACGCGCCAATCCTCAGTGTAAGCTGGAATTTTGCTCTGCAAAATATCAGCAATTTCCTGAGCACGTTTGCCTTCGGGGATTGTGACCCACACATCAAGGCTCCCTTTTGTGAGTGCGTGCGCAATCTCCTGAGCGCTCATAGACGGGGAAAGGCGAAAATCTCCAGCCTGGATTTTCGTGTCAAGGCCGAGTTGCTTCACGAGCAAGAAAAAAACGACAGGGTCTTTGATAAGACCTTGGGCTTTAAGCGCATTTGTAATCGAACGCAATCCTTCTCCTTTTGCGATAACAAATATTTTTTGGCTCGTATCATTTTTATTGACCGGTTGGTTCCCAGCTTGCCACCAGAGGAAGAAGCCACTGATAAAAAGAAATGCAAGTAATCCAATAACTCCAAATTTTTTCATAGTATTGGAAAAGTATCACTTATCATACTGTCTGCAAGGAGAGAATGCAAATTTATTTTGGCAAAAGGTATGGGTGTAGGTATAGCAGCCAGTATAGTAAGAAGTTGTAGTTGTAGGGGAAAGACCTTTCCCTTTTACCAAACCCATACTGGCTGCTACAACCATACCCTATGACCATACCAGCTAGTAGTACATGATTACAGGAAAGTTTTGGAGCGAATCTTTTGCTTCTTTTAGGAGGTATTCCTTCTGCGAATACAGAGTAAAGAGTATGTCATCTTTCTCTACTTTCTCGCCAATTTTTTTCTCAAGATAGATACCTGCTTTTTTGTCTGAAGGTGCACCTAAGATTCTTGCGAGAATCGTCGCGTTTTTGCTATTGATCATTTTGACAGTTCCTGATTTTTTTGCCTTGACGTTGTAGCTGTGTTTTCCTGGTGTCAGAGCCGCGCTGTCGATATGAGCGTTGCCTCCTTGTGCTTTTATAATTTCCTTCATTTTCAAAAATGCCTCACCTGATTGAAGGATGTTCGTCGCCCAGCCGTAACAGTTGCCAAAGTTTTGCTTTATTTCTTTTTTGAGTGTTTTTGGAGAATCCTCCAGGCACAATTCAAGGAGATTGCTAGCAAGGTTTAAAGCTCGTATCTCAAGGTCAGCTGGACGGTTTGGCTTTTGCTGCAGTACTCGTAAGGCTTCTCTTGCCTCAAGGATAGGCCCAAGGCCTCTTCCGGCCGGTTGTTCTGTTTTGTGGATCAAGCAGCGAATTTTTATCCTAAACCGTTTTGCGAGAACGCCAAATTTCTCTTTGATAAATTCTGCATCTTTGAGCGTATGGACTTTTACCGTCTGGCCATAGGGGATATCAATGACGATATGGTTTGACCCAAACGCGACTTTTTTCGCCATAATTGAAACGAGGATTTTGTCATAGCTCTCAAACAAAAGAGGTTCCTCGATCCTTATGATTTCATCATCAGCAGGGGCAATATTGAAGCTTCCTCCCCAGACGATGCAGCCGTTGGTTTTTTTGACGATGTCATAAATTTTCTCTTTATCAAAATCCACGGGACTGAGAACCTCCATGACATCAGCTGTGCCTCCGGGCGTCGTGATTGCGCGGCTTGAGCTTTTCGGTATGGTAAACCCAGCTGCTGCGACGATCGGAACAACAATCAGCGTCGTCCGTGTCCCTGGAACGCCGCCTATCGAGTGCTTATCCGCAACTATGCCTGTAAACTGGAGCCGTTCTCCAGTCTCAACCATCGCTTTCGTAAGAAAGTAAAGCTCTTGGTCCGTAAAGCCCTTGGAATAACCTGAAGCAGTGAAATAGGTCGTTAGCACATCGCCAAGTTTCTTATTGGCGATTGCATCCATGATAGAGTAAATTTCTTTGTACGTGAGCTTTTTACCAAGAAGCCGCTTACGAATCGCATCAAGCGCTGATGAAGTTGAATGTTTATCCATGTTTAGCGCCATGTACCTTTTATTTGATCAATCGATCTTGCGATGATGACTTTGAACAAATGGAGAAGAAAAAACAGCACCGTATTGAGGACTCGATACAATGTCGGCCATATCTTTTTAAGGAAAATCATGAAAGCGCTTGGTTGTTTCATTTTTCAGTCTCAACAAGTTTTGCTGCTACAACGAGACGCTCCCAAATTGTTCCGGGGGGCGTGCAGGTTATAAGCGTCAGGTAGCTTTGATCATACCGTTGCATAAGTGGAGAAAAGTCACTCGGTGACACAATTGAGATACCAAATACGCGATAGATATGCTTTGTCTCCTCAACCCGAACGACTATCTCATCTCCTTTTTCGAGGGTATGCAGCTTTGAAAATATCGTTTTGTAATTATTTTTTTCAAAAAGCTGGGGAAGCGATGAGTGTCCAAAAACAACGGCATTTCCCTTGTCTGGAGGGACTGCGGTCCCGCCATAATTTACCAGATGCTGTCCAACATTGTAATCTTCCGTGCTGACGACTGCATCTGTTATGTCAAGTTTGGGGATTGAGAGCGTATAGCGCTTGACACGAGGCGTTGCGGGGTTTATTTCAAATGAAGGAAACCAGGTCTTAGCGTCGGTAGAATCGATAGTTTCTGCTGATTGCAATGTTGCGGAGAGGATCGTTCTAATACGTTCTGTTGTGAGGACTTTTACAGCGGGGATGGGAACCGTCATGTTTTGTGAAGCATAGACATGTTGGAGAAAAAGGTAGGATGAAAGGATGGGAAGTGCAAAGTAGAGCAAAATACTCAGGCCAGATAAGCTGAGAAAGAGCCCAAAGTAGCGTGCGTACACGCGTGGCGTACGCCCGTCGCTTTTTTTGTAATAATACCTATTCATTGGTTGAAAC
>JACPGQ010000067.1 GCA_016188975.1 Candidatus Levyibacteriota bacterium
GAATTCTTGAAGTGTGAAATGAGAGGTTTTTGAACTTGAATTCTTGAAGTTTTGAGCTCTTGATATCAAGGTTTCAAAGACTCAAAATATCCTTATCAAATATTCTCACATCGCACGTCAAGAACTCTAATCCACGAATGCTTGCATTTGCAAAAATCATCTGCTAGGATGATCCAACAATGTTGATACGTCCGCAATCAACAAACTTTGCCAAAATCCGCGTTGTTGGTGTAGGTGGGGGAGGTTCAAATGCCATTAACTCCATGATTGCCCAGTCGACTATCCAGGGTGTTGATTTCGTTTCAGTAAATACTGACGCACAAGCACTGCTTCTTAATCAGGCTTCTACAAAAGTCCAAATAGGTGAAAATCTCACCAAAGGACTCGGAAGTGGTGGAGATCCCGAAGTAGGAAGACAAGCAGCTGAAGAATCTGTTCAGAAAATAAAGGACATGCTTGAGGGGTCTGATATGGTTTTTATCACTGCAGGAATGGGCGGCGGGACAGGTTCGGGAGGAACACCGATTGTCGCGCAAGTCGCCAAAGATATTGGTGCACTGACTGTCGCAGTTGTAACACGCCCATTTTCTTTCGAGGGAGCGAGACGAAAAGTTACCGCAGAAGAGGCGATTGAAAATCTGCGTGATAAGGTTGACACCCTCATCACAATCCCCAATCAGCGCATTATGGATGTTGTTGACCGCAAACTCTCACTTGTCGAGGCATTCAAGGTTGCAGACTCAGTCTTGACTCAAGGTGTCCAGGGAATCTCTGAGATCATTACTCTTCCCGGACTTATCAATGTAGATTTTGCTGACGTGAGGACGATTATGTCCAATGCTGGTTCAGCATTGATGGGTATTGGGACAGGGATCGGTGAGAACAGAGCACAGGCTGCCGCGCGTTCTGCGATATCTTCTCCTCTTCTTGAGATCACGATGGAGGGGGCACGGGGAGTGCTCTTCAATATCGTCGGCGGACAGGATCTCACTATGACTGAAGTTGATGAAGCAGCGAAGATTATCGCTGCAGCAGCAGATCCGGATGCCAATATCATTTTTGGAGCAACGATTGATGACTCTATGCATGATCAGCTGCGTATCACGGTCGTTGCGACAGGGTTTGATTCGACCAAGCAGCAACTCACACAATTCGTCTCGCGGCCACAAACGCCGGAAACTTCTCCAGCGACTAACCCTTCGACACCAGCATTTAATCCGAATCCGTTTACCAACTTCTCAAATCAGCAGACACCGCCTCCTGCTCAAACTAAGCAGGATCCCAAAGACAAAGAAGCTGAAGACGAATGGGACATACCCGCATTTCTAAGGCAGAAGAATTAATCCTCTTTTACCTACAGATGATATTTTTCTATAGCTTATTCTATAATTGTGGTATTGAAGAAGAATATCGTTGTATCACTTGATAAGTCTGTGGCGGATTTCTGGAAAAATCTACAAAAGAAATATACGGCAATAGGAAAATTTTCTGTTGCTGCTCCACTTTCGAGTACTCCTCTATCAACATATGCATGGATTGTTGAAAATTTTCATGAGTTTGAGAATTGGGAGAAACTTCAATTTGTTCTCATGGATGAAATGCTTGAAGGGGATTATCCACATTTTCAGTATGTTTCAACAGACGATTCAGCAAGTTACGAGGGATTTGCCAGAAGAAACTTTCTCACCCCATTGGGAGAGAAGACTGGAATAACAATTCCTGTCATAAAGCCAAAAATCGAGGATCTTAACGATTTCCATGTGGGAATTGATCTGCTCATCCTAGCTCTAGGTGTGAAAGGAAATTATGCTAATGTTATGCCAGGTACTCCTTTGAGTATAGGTTGGCATATTGCACATCTTATTCCGGAATTTCGTCAGGCACACACAGTAAAAGGAAGTAACTCATACGAAGGTGCAACGTTTCGTGAATATGGAATGTCGCTCGGGCCACAGCAAGTTCTCAATGCAAAATATGTCATTGTAATTATCTCGGGAAAAAAGAAAAGAGGCCTGTCAAAGCAGTTGCTATCTTATAACGCCTTCGATCCGGAATTTCCTCTATCGATAATTTATCATCCTAGCGTAAAAGATAGAGTTCAAATGTTCCTGACAGAAGATGTGTTGGGTTAGTAACCATTGACATTGCAACAAAGACGTACCAAAATTAAAACGTGAACAAGTATATTATCGAAGGGATTGGGGCTTTCTTTTTAGTTTTGACAATCGGTTTTAGTGCCAATCCGCTAGCTATTGGTTTTGTTCTTGCTGCGATGGTGTATATGGGTGGATACATCTCGGGCGGGCACTACAACCCTGCTGTGACACTAGCCATCTTCATTCAAAAAAAGATCAGTCAGAGAGATGCTGGTATGTATATGCTCTTCCAGCTTCTTGGTGCTATCGCTGCGAGCCTTATTTTTCTTCTCATCAAACAAGAACCACTCGTTGTAGCGCCTGGAAGTTCTGTAACATTCAACGAAGCTTTACTCTTGGAGGCACTGTTTACTTTCGCGCTCTGTTCTGTGGTTCTGCATACTGCAGTTTCTAAGAAAAATACCCCCAATCAATTTTATGGACTTGCAATCGGTAGCACTGTGATGGTCGGTGCGTATTCGGTAGGGTCGATCTCTGGCGGTGCGTTTAATCCCGCTGTCGGTGTCAGCCCTGCGATAGTCAGTATGATAAGTAACACTCCGAATCTGTCCAATGTCTTACTCTATATCCTCGGTCCTTTTATAGGCGGAGTCCTCGCAAGTCTCGTTTTCACCTCTGTAACAAAATCTGAGAAATAGTTTCTGAATGGAGAATAGGAGTTATTTTATTTTCAGGAGTTCTACTTCAAAAACGAGTGTAGCAAAACCGGGGATATCTGGATCGACACCGTACTTACCGTATCCAAGCTGGTAGGGGATAGTGAGCTTGCGTTTTCCGCCGGCCTTCATGCCTGGCACACCCATGTCCCATCCTTTGATGACGTAACCAACACCTATTTTTGCTTCAAATGGCTGATGACGGTCATAGTATGAGTCAAACTTCGTGCCGTCTTTTAGCCAACCTGTATAGTGTATGACGACGGTATCGCCGTCTTTTACTTCAGGCCCTTCTCCAACTTTGAGATCTTCAATTTTTAGCTCTTCCCGCCCACTTGTGGAGTCCATGAAGAAACAGTATAACAGGTTGCGAAACAACATGTTGCCTCGATATACTTCTCATGTGCATCATAATATAAAAATCCTAACCTGGTTCAACTTCTTTACTGACTTCAAGCTCTACGGACCAATAGCTATTATTTATTTTACTCAGGTTTCAGGATCATTTGCTCTCGGGATGAGTATCCTCTCACTCGTCATGGTATCCTCAGCTATTTTCGAAGTACCAACAGGCGTGCTTTCAGATCGCCTGGGGAGACGAAAGACGCTACTTCTCGGAGCACTTGCAGCCGTCTTTTACTCGGTATTCTATGCAATCGGCCAAGCGTTCTGGATACTGGTTGTCGGAGCAATTTTTGAAGGCTTGTCTAGATCATTTTACAGTGGAAATAACGATGCGCTTCTTCATGATTCACTTGAAGAAACAAACCAGCAGCACGAGTATGCTGAGTTTTTGGGGAAAGTAGGTTCAATGTTTCAGGTAGCTCTGGCCGTATCGGCGATTCTTGGCGGTATCTTGGCTAGCTGGTCCTTTCCTCTCATTATGTGGCTTTCTGTCATCCCTCAGGCAATCTGCTTTTTTCTTGCGTATCGTACAAGGGAGCCAAAAATACGCTCCAGGATGAGCGGAAATATTTTACAACATCTTAAGGAAGCGCTGCAGAAATTCAAAGATAATAAGAGACTCCGACTTCTCAGTATGTCTCACATTTTAGGATTTGGTTTTGGAGAGGCAGGTTTTCAGTTTCAGTCTGCATTTTATAACAGCATCTGGCCTGTCTGGGCAATAGGTGTTGCTAAAACATCATCATACCTTCTCGCCACTGCCAGCTATAAACTAAGTGGAAGACTCATAAAAAAGTTTGGGAGTGTTGAAGTACTACTTGTCGACAATGTTTACAACAGATTTATTAATATTGTTTCGACAGCGTTTCCAACGATCATATCGCCGGTTCTCATGTCTTCAACATCGATATTTCATGGAATAACCGATGTGTCAAAAAGCAGCCTGCTTCAGAGAGAGTTTACAAGCGAGCAGCGTGCGACGATGGGGTCACTTAATGCATTTGCAGGAAGTATCTTTTTTGGTGTAGTCGCATTTGCACTAGGCTTTGTTGCAGATAGCATCTCTCCTGCAAGAGCGTTACTGTTTTTACAACTGTTTCAGATTGGCAATTTATGGATATATTGGAAACTATTTAAACAACACGAAGAGTAGCTACTCTTACGCTCTCTAGCCGATTTCAATAAGCTGATGTTTACTCTTAGTGAGAATCTGTAATAACTGCTCAATAGAAACTTTCTTCAGCTGAATTTTATAAGAGGTCATTTGCACGCTTATAACCATTAGCATGTTGGCAATTCGCAGAATTCAGCGACCGGTTGTATCTGCAAAGCACGAACTCTCAAACTGTTAAAAAATATCATCACAATTTTCGCCTAGGAAAAATTTGTGATACTATTATTTTATGTCTGCAAGCGACACTAAAGTAGGAAAAGTTGACCCAAGAGTAAAAGACATCCTAAAACTCTTAGGAATAGGTACGCTACTAGCTGCCGCGCTCGTTATGCCTGGACCCGTTGCTATATTGCTTAAAGAATACGAGAGACAAAAAATTGAACAAGATAGAAAGGAATGGGATAAGTACAATATATGGAGGTTAAGACAAGTGATCAAAAGATTAGAACAACAGAAAGTTGTGGAGCTTGTTAATGGAATGGTAAAGATAACAGAGAAAGGGAGGAGAAAATTATTGAGATATGATCTAAATACCATAGCCCTAAAGGAGAAAACAGACGGAAAGTGGAGGCTGATAGTGTATGATGTTTCAAATCTTAAGAGGGAGCAGCGCAATCTCTTCAGGGCGATGCTGAGAAAACTGAACCTGCTGCAACTTCAAAAAAGCGTTTACCTAACTCCATTTATTTGTGATGATGAGATTGAGTACTTAAGACAAATATTTGATTTAGGTAGAGAAGTTCTTGTTATTAAAGCGTCTCATCTGGAAAATGAAGAAGTGTACAAGCGTTATTTTGGTTTGTAAATTGTTGAATCACGCATTTTTTTCCTAGGACCAAAATGTGATAAATTCGTAAAACGCTTTTCACATGCTGCGAGTTACTCGCAGCCTTGAAGTCGAGAAGACTTTTGCTTACAATATAAGACATGTTCAAAACCGTTTCTCCTAAGGTCAACTTTCCAGAACTTGAGGAAGAGATGCTCAAGTACTGGAAAAAGAATAAGATTTTTGAACGATCAGTCGAGTCCCGTCCTGAGGACAAAAAGTGGACGTTTCTTGATGGTCCGCCTTTCATAACAGGCATGCCGCATTATGGAACACTCCTTGCGAGCCTCCCCAAGGATCTTTTTCCCCGGTTTAAGACAATGCAGGGATACAGAGTCAGACGTGTGTGGGGATGGGATTGCCACGGATTACCTGCAGAAAACAAAGTCGAGACAAAACTTGGTTTGAAATCAAAACGCGAAATTGAGGAGAAAGTAGGAGTAAAAAAATTCATTGAAGAGTGCAAGCTGTATGTCTCTGAAGTCTCAAGCGAGTGGGAATGGTACATAGATCACATAGGACGATGGGTTGATTTAAAAAATGCATACAAAACGATGGATGTGTCCTACATGGAGACAGTGATGTGGGTGTTTAAGCAAATGTATGAGAAAGGATACGTCTATAAAGGGCTTCGGGTATCTCTCTACTGCCCGCACTGCGCAACGCCGATATCAAACTTTGAGGTCGCGATGGACGCAGATAATCACAAGGAGATTGTTGACGCTGCGACAACGTACAAATATGAACTCAAAACGCAAAACGAAAAACTAAAAACGTATATATTGGCGTGGTCGACTACACCTTGGAACAAGATTGTAACGCCCGCACTCGCGGTGAATCCCGATTTGACGTACGTTAAAGTAAAGCAGAGAGACGAATATTATATCCTCGCAAAGTCGACATTGAAAATACTTCACAAAGAGCCAAAATACGAAGTTATTGAAGAATTTAAGGGGGAAAAATTGGTTGGAAAGAAATTTATTCCTCATTATGATTACTACCCAATAGAGCCCGGAGAAAAAGCGTTTATTGTTATCCCAGAAGATTTCGTCACTGCTGAAGAGGGGACTGGTGTCGTCACGATTGCGGCATACGGTGAAGAGGATTTGAAGGCAATGCTCGGGCATAAGGTGCATATAGAAATGCATCTTGATGAGGAAGGAACGATCAAGCCAGATGTGCCGCTTTTTGGAGGGATGTATTATTTGAAAGCAAATAAAGCGGTCAATGAGGATTTGGAAAAACGCGGATTAATCTACAAAGACGAAGAGTTGCCGCATAATGTACCGCTTTGCTGGCGATGTCACACGAGACTCTACTATGCACCGCAGAACGCGTGGTATGTCGATGTCCAAACGCTCAAGCCACTTTTGAAAAAAACGAATGAGCAGATCAACTGGTTTCCCAAACATTTCAAATATGGACGGTTTTTGAAAAGTCTGGAAAATGCACCTGATTGGAATATTTCTCGCTCTCGGTATTGGGGTTCACCTGTCCCTGTCTGGGAGTGTGAGTGCGGTGAGCGTTTTGTACCAGGATCAGTAAAGGAGCTTGAAGAGGCATCAGGACGAAAGATTACCGATTTGCATAAGCCAGAGATAGATGAGGTGACGGTCGATTGTCAAAAATGTGGAAAGAAGATGCATCGGGTTCCGGAAGTATTGGATAGTTGGATTGAGGCAGGGAGCGCATCGTTTGCTGAAAGACACTTTCCCTTCAATCCTTCGACAAGATCAGGACAAGCTGAAAAGCTTGAAGATTTTTTCCCTCCTGATTTTATCGTTGAATACACCGGTCAGATTCGTGCATGGTTTTACGTGCTTCATATCATCGGCGCAGCACTTTTCGAGTCTGAGGCATTTAAGAATGTTTCCGTGACAGGAGTTATTTTGGGAACAGATGGAAGGAAGATGAGTAAAAACTACGGCAATTACCCTGATCCAAAAGAGTTACTACAAAAATATGGCGGAGATGCCCTTCGACTCTACCTGATGGGTTCACCGGTCATGCACGGAGAAGATATCATCATTTCAGAAGAGCAGTACCGTAATCAGGTGCGAGGAATGATGCTTATCCTCTGGAATGTTTATAACTTCTTCCTGACGTACGCTAACGTTGACAGATGGGGACCGAAAGAATTTAAGGGCGGGACAAGCAATTTCCAATTTCCAATTTCAAATAACGTGTTGGATAGATGGATTCAGTCATTGTTAAACAGGTTAATTAAAGAAATAACGCATGATTTAGAGAAATTTGATGCGGTGAGTGCTATTGCACGATTACAAAAATTTGTCGATGAATTTTCGACATGGTATATCCGTCGGAGTCGCGAAAGAGTAGGTCCATCAGCTGATAACAGTGAAGAAAAACAAGCCTTCTATAACACGACATATGGAGTACTTGTTTCGTTAACAAAACTTGCCGCTCCTATAATACCGTTTTTGACAGAAGCGATGTATCGAAATCTCACCGATCAGGAATCTGTGCACCTTTCTGAGTGGCCAGTAAGCAATCAGAGCCAAATTAATACGCAGCTTGAGGATCAGATGCAGCAGGTGAGGAAAATTGTGGAATTCGGTCATGCCAAGCGCAAAGAATTTCAGCTTAAAGTTCGACAACCGCTTGGAAAAGCGACAATTGGAGTTTCAGATAATGAGATCACCCTGAGTGAAGCATTAGATATCCTCATAAAAGACGAGCTCAATGTAAAAGTGTTACAGTTTGAAAAGGGAGTTGAGTTATCGGTAACATTTGATACGACGTTATCGCCTGAGCTTCAGGCAGAAGGGAAAGCGAGGGATATTGTGCGGTCTATTCAGGAGGAAAGAAAGAAATTGGGAACCGATATTGCAGAGCTGGTGGACGTAGAGCTACCGGAGTGGCCAGAAAAATTCGAGGATTACATTATGAGAAACGCATTAATTAGAAACCTTCGGCGCGGTGAGTCCCTCAGAGTAAGGAGAGTTTAATTGTAGTATGCACAATCGGCCACTTTTTGGGGTCGACTGGTACTTGTTGGTTCCAGTCGTTGTTCTGTCTATTATTAGTCTTACAACCCTTCTTGGTATCAACCCAGTTTTTTTTAGGAGCCAGTTGCTCTTTTTCATTGTCGGACTGATTGTCTTTTCTATCTTCTCACAAATTGATTATAAAATGCTTGGCCATTTTGTTAAGCCAATCTATCTCTTTTCGCTCGCAGTTTTACTTATTGTCCTCGTCATCGGATTTGAAAGTAGAGGGGCTGTCAGGTGGATAGACATATTCGGAATAAGAATTCAATTTTCAGAAATTCTCAAACCATTTCTTACGGTTTGTCTCGCAGGGTTTTTGGTCTCGGGAAATAATGCATCACTTCGGCATTTTATTTTGTCTGGACTTTTGCTGCTTCCTGTCGCACTTCTCATTGCGCTGCAGCCTGATTTAGGAAATGCACTCATTTTTATTATCGTGCTTTTTTTTGTACTCCTGGTCTATGGATTTCCGCTTTTGTGGTTTGGCATAACACTTCTTCCACTTCTTTCTCTCTCCCCGCTTTTCTGGACTTTTATGCATGAATATCAGCGGAAACGTATCCTTTCATTTCTCCACCCGACAAGTGATCCTCTTGGAGCAACGTACAATGTCATGCAAGCTATAATTGCTGTGGGATCGGGAATGTTATTCGGGAAGGGGCTTAGCGAGAGTACGCAGTCAAATCTCAGATTTCTTCCGGAAAGACAAACTGACTTTATTTTTGCGACGATATCGGAGGGATTTGGGTTTATCGGATCTGCTGTCGTCGTCATAGCATTTGGATTCCTTCTCTATAGGCTCTACGTGCTTTTCCAAAACACTTACGATGGATTTGGGAAGGGGTATCTCTTGGGAACGTTCTTTTTCTTTCTTGTGCAGTTTTTTGTCAATGTCGGAATGAACGTAGGGATAGTTCCGGTCGTTGGAGTCACGCTTCCCTTCGTTTCCTATGGCGGAAGCTCAATTCTGGCAAGCTTTATTGCGCTTGGCATCGCCTCCTCGATCGCCTCACGGTCGAAAGTCCACGTGCTGGAAATTCGCTGAGCTGTTTGATATAATGGTTTTTCTTTATAACCTTCTCTTATTAGGAGAAGGTCCGTCGCTACAGGCGGCGGGGATGAGGTCTCTCGGTGTAATACATTAGCCAAAAAACCTCATCCTGGGTCGCTATGGCGACCCTTCCCTCCCCTGCAAGGAGAGGGTTATACAGAAAATATTATTTTATGAAATACGCCGTGATTCAAACTGGTGGCAAACAGTACAAGGTTAGTGAAGGTGACGTCGTTGAAGTCGAGCGAGTATCAGGACTCAGTCCTCAAGCTGAAGTTGTCTTTGACAAAGTCCTTTTGGTTGCAGGAGATGGATCAGTAAAACTTGGTTCTCCGATCCTTTCGGGAGTAGTTGTGAAGGGTGTCCTTCAAAATGAAACGCGAGGTCCTAAAATCCGTGTCATGAAGTACAAAGCAAAAGTGAGGCATCGACGTGTCACTGGACACAGGCAGATTTTCTCCCAAGTATTAATCCAGTCAATCATCGAGAAGAAAGATAGCGAGAAGAAATTATCTACTGCACCGGCAAAGCCTGGCAAGCGAGCAACGAAGAAAAAAGCGGAGTAACTGCGGGGTA